>DATCMP010000806.1:0-4227 GCA_036563365.1 Thermomicrobiales bacterium | reverse complement strand
CGGAGTCAGATCGCGCTGCGCGGCGGCGACCCGGAAGCCGATCTCGTGCTGGTCGGGAGCCGCGGTGGGCGCACCGTCGATGAGTCCGACGTGATCGCCGCGCTCGATGAGACAACGGCGCTGCTCGTGCTGCCAGCGGTCCTCTATCGCAGCGGGCAACTGTTCGACATGGCTCGGCTGACGGCGGCGGCGCACGAGCGTGGGATTCTGGTCGGCTTCGATTGTTGCCACTCGATCGGCGTTATCCCGCACGAGTTCGACGCCTGGGAGGTCGATTTCGCCTGCTGGTGCAACTACAAGTACCTCAACAATGGGCCGGGCGGCACGGCGGGGCTCTACGTCAATCGGCGACACTTCGGGCGCACCCCCGGTCTGGCTGGGTGGTGGGGGAGCCACAAGGCGCGTCAGTTCGACATGGCAACCGGTTTCGACGCTGCGCCCGATGCGGGCGCGTGGCAGATCAGCACCATCCAGACCCTCAGCGCCGCGCCGTTGCAAGGTTCGTTGGCGATCTTCGCCGAGGCGGGGATCGGGGCGGTGCGCGAGAAATCGCTGCGCCTGACCCGCTACCTGATCGATCTGGTCGAGCAAACCGGCCTGACCGCCGCGCCGTACAACTATGCCATCGGCACGCCGCTGGACGACGCGCGACGCGGCGGCCACGTCGCCATCGAGCACGCCGAGAGCCCACAGATCGCGAAGGCGTTGAAGGCGCGCGGCGTGGTGCCGGACTTCCGTCCACCGAATGTGATCCGCCTCGCGCCGATCGCCCTCTACACGTCGTACGGCGATGTCTGGCACCTCGTACAGCATCTCCGCGCGATCATCGATGGTCGCGAACAGGAAGCGTTCGCGGCAACGCGCGATCTCGTCGCATAGCGTAGGCAGCAGCAAAGGGGCGGGCCGATGTTTCATCGGCCCGCCCTTCCGCTTATGCTGATGGATACCTGGATGGTGCATCTTACCCCTCTCCTCGAATGGGGAAGGGGTCGCTGCCGCAGCAGCGGGGGTGAGGGCCGTCTCCCCTATACTCGCCGTCGTCCTGCCGAGCGTCCAGTCGCCAAGGACGGACGGGGCCGACCAACCGGTTGCGCGGCTTGCGGGCGTCCCACCGGAGCGGCGGCACCCTCGCGGACGCGACCGGAGTGGCGACGCACCGGGATATTGGCGACCAACTCATCGTTGTGGCCGCGCCGCTCCACCGCCACCTCGACCCCTTCGGGATCGATGTCCAAGTGGCGCGAGATGACCGCCGCAATCTCGGCTTTGATCGCCTCCATCGTACCAGGGGCCATCGACAAGTGATCCTGCACCAGGACGACCTGCAACCGCTGTTTCGCCAGTTGGGCGCTGCTCGGCTCTTTCGCGAAAAGATTTCGGAAGAAATTCATGTTGTCCCCCTCCCGCTAGCTCGCCACGCGCTGGCGTGGGCGGATGGCGTTCAACATTCGAGAGAACAGGCCCTCATTGGCAACCGGGATGATGAGCGGCACCTCCTCGCCGAGCAGGCGCTGCGCGATCTCGCGATACGCCTTCCCCGCCTTGCTGGTCGTGGAGAGCGCCGCCGGCTCGCCACGGTTGGAGGCCATCACGATCGTCGAGTCTTCCGGCACGATCCCGACCAGATCGATCGCCAGGATGTCTTGTACATCCTCGGTCGTCATCATCTCGCCGCGTTGCACCAGCGCGGGATTGAGGCGATTGAGGATGAGGCGCGGCGGTGGCAATTCGTTCGATTCGACCAGTCCGATGATCCGGTCGGCATCGCGCACCGCCGAGACTTCCGGGGTGGTGACGACGAGCACCTCGTCGGCCCCGGCGATGGCGTTGCGGAAACCCTGCTCGATCCCGGCGGGGGAGTCGATCACGACGAAATCGAAATCTTTCTTCAGTTTCTGGCAGAGGTCGGCCATCTGCTCCGGCGTGACCGCGTCCTTATCGCGCGTCTGCGCCGCGGGGATGAGCGAGAGGTTCTGATAGTGCTTGTCGCGGATGAGCGCCTGCTTGACGCGGCAGTTCCCCTCGATCACATCGACAACGTCGTAGACGATCCGGTTCTCCAGCCCGAGCACAATGTCGAGGTTACGCAACCCGATGTCGGCGTCGATCAGGCAAACACTTTTCCCGGTCATGGCGAGCGCCATCCCCAGGTTGGCGGTCGTCGTGGTCTTACCGACGCCTCCCTTCCCTGAGGTCACAGTGATGCAACGTCCCATCGGTTCCCTCCGTGGTGGCCGACCGGCCCCCCTACTTCACTTTCCACGGCTCGACAACGAGTCGACCATTTTCCAGGCGTACCCGTTCGGGTATGCCGGAATTGGCACCCTTTTTCTCGGTTGGTGGTAAGGCATAGTGGCTGCCGATTCGCAGCTGGGTTGGGTTGAGGCTGAGCGAGCAGATGATCGCGCCGTCGTCACCGAGCGCACCCGCGTGGACCATCCCCCTGATAGTACCCCACACGATGATGTCGCCGGAGGCGGCGACCTCCGCGCCGGCATTGATGTCGCCGACGATGACCAGATTGCCATGATGGCGGATCCGCGCCCCGGAACGAAGCGTGCGGCGGAGGTAGAGCGCTTCCCCGGCATCCGGATTGACCGGATGGATCTGCGCGGTCGAATTCGGGATGTACGCGGGCGCGTGTGCGGTGCGCTCGGGCGGCACGACTTGCAGCGGGTGGTACCCGGCTTTGCGAATCGCCGCGCGTCCTTGCGGGCTGGCGGCGGTGAAGCCGCGTACCACGACCCCGCGCTCTTCCAGCACCCCGCGATAGAAGCCGACTTCGTCATCGGCCAGCTCGCGCTCGCCGAGATCGACGATGACATCGGCACCGCTGAAGAATGCCTCGGCACTTTCGAGATGCGCGGCCAACGCCGCCGCAACCTCGCGGGAGCCGTAGGCGCGCGCATCGTCCGGGACGGTGAGTAGGAGTCCTTCGCGCGTGCCGCGCACCTTGATCATGGCCGACGCCGCGCCGGTAGCGAGACGCCCTTTCGCGAAGAGTGGCGGATCGTGAACATACGCCTGGACATTCTGTGCCATCGCCTCACTCCTGTCGCGTCTCGTCGCCCGCAACGATCGGCCCGAGCGGCTCCAGCCTCCCCGTGAGTCTGTACGTACACATTGTAGAGGATGATGAGGTGGCGGTCAAGTGTGCGAAAGTGGATTGCGGGAGAGGAGCTTCAGGCGGGGGCGTATCGTGATGCGATGGTGGCCGGTGGTCGAAACCACCGGCCACCATCGGGGACACCTGGGACACGGTGAAATCTAAGCGCCCCCGACCGTGCTGCTTATGCTCCGGCTCCCGCTCTGCGCGCGAACCAGGCGTTGATCATCCCACAGGCGACCGGCGCGGCGATCGCGGCGCTGGCAGAACCGCCCTCGATGAAGGAAAGGACGCAGATCTCTGGATCATTGTACGGCGCGAATGCGGCGCACCAGGCGTGCGCTTTGAGATACAGACCGTCGTCGTCGACTTGCGACTGATCGTACTCGGCGGTGCCGGTCTTGACGCCGGCGTCGATCCCCGGCGGCAGCGGGAATTGTTCCGATCCGGGGATCGGTGCCCCTCGCTCATCGAAGTTCGGCGCGACCAGACCTTTCACCTGATATGGTGCCGGTCGACCATCCTGGCGATGCCAGGTGACATTCATCCTCATCCCCTCGCGGACGATCTCCAGCAGGTTGCGATCGATCGGCAGCTTGCGGATCACCTTCGGCTGCTGACTGCGGACCGTCTTGCCGCTATCGTCGAGGATCTCGTGGATCAGCGTCGGTTGGTAGAGGATGCCGCCATTGGCGACAGCGGCGGTCGCATTGCAGAGCTGCAAGGGGGTGACTTGCATATACCCCTGGCCGATAGAGGAATTCAGCGTATCGCCGAGCGACCAGTAATCGTTCTCGAAGGTCTGCTCTTTCCATTCGATCCCCGGCACCAGCCCGGCGACCTCATCGCCCAACTCGATGCCGGTGAGCGCACCGAAACCATAGAGGCGCAGATGATCGTTCATCCGCTGAATACCGAGCCCATTGAACCACTGTGGCTCGCCGCCGTTCGGCTGGTAGAAGTGGGTATCGATACCGAAAGCATCGGGCTGTTTCGGACCCGCGAGGGTATAAAAGAAGACGTCGCAGGAGGTCGCCAGCGCCTCGTAGACGCTGAGATCGCCATGTTGAGCGTCGCGCGTCCAGCACCAATACTTGTTGCCGCCGATCTCGTTGCCGCCC
>DATCMP010000800.1:0-5067 GCA_036563365.1 Thermomicrobiales bacterium | reverse complement strand
GGCGAGGCCATCGGTGGTCGGTGCGCCGAGCTGTTCGGCCAACGTCACCAGGCTACGCCCTTCCGGGGTGTCGTCGCCGAGGCTCGATTGTCGCGCGCAGATCAGCGCGTCGAGTTGCGAGGCCCCACCGACCGGCACGATCTCCGCCGCAAGCCGATTGCCGAAGGTGATCGTGCCGGTCTTATCGAGCAGCAGCGTATCGACATCGCCCGCCGCCTCGACCGCCCGTCCGCTCGTCGCCAGGACGTTGAACCGCGTCACCCGGTCCATCCCGGCGATCCCGATCGCCGAGAGCAAAGCGCCGATCGTCGTCGGGATGAGGCAGACGAGCAGCGCCACCAGCACCACCGTGGCGACTGGCCCACCGGCGTAAATGGCGAACGGTTGCAGGGTCACCACCGCCAGCAGGAAGACGATCGTCAGCCCGGCCAGCAGAATCGACAGCGCGATCTCGTTCGGCGTCTTCTGGCGCGACGCCCCCTCGACCAGGGCGATCATCCGATCGAGAAACGTCTGACCGGGATCGGCGCTGATCTGAATCGTCAGCTGGTCGCTCGTCACCTGCGTGCCGCCGGTAACGCTGGAGCGCACGTCCGTCCCCGGCTCCTTCAGAACCGGTGCCGATTCCCCGGTGATCGCCGCCTCGTTGACGTAGGCGACCCCTTTGACCACCTCGCCATCGCTGGGGATCGTCTCCCCTTCCATGACGAGTACCAGATCGCCCTTGCGGAGATCGTTGGAGGAGATCGTCTCCTCCCGACCATCGCGGATGCGGCGGGCGACGGTATCTTTGCGCGTCGCCCGCAGCGTGTCGGCCTGTGCCTTGCCGCGCGCTTCGGCCATCGCCTCGGCGAAGTTGGCGAAGAGGACGGTGAACCAGAGCCAGAGGGCGATCTGCAAGGTGAACCCGAACTGGTCGCTCCCCTGTGAGAACTGCTGCCCGAGCAGCACGGTAGTGACGAACGCATCGATATAGACGACGAACATCACCGGGTTGCGCGCCACCACGTTCGGGGCCAACTTCTTCAGCGCCGCGACGCTCGCCTGCCGCAGGAGCGGCCCGGAGAAGATGCTCGACCTCGGCTGGCGCGAGGCGTTGAGCGCCTTCGGATCGTCCACCTCCGGCCCGCGCTCGGGGGATGCCGGGCCGCCGACCCCCGTCGCGTCGCCTGACAGCGCGACGGTCACGACAGACTCCTGCCCATCCGGCGTACTCCCCGTTACCTTGTCCCGAACCCTGGGACCACGACTGTCCATATCTCTCCCCAGTACCGGTCGCTACGCACCGGCTCACTGACCACTGACCACTGACTACTCGTCCACTCGCCCACTACGCCCACTCGCTCAGAACAGCTTCCCGCCGTACAACAGCAGCTGTTCCACGATCGGCCCCAGCGCCAATGCCGGGAAGTAGGTCAACGCGCCGACGATCACGATCGTCCCCGACAACAGGCCGACCCAGAGGGGGGTATAGGTCGGGAACGTCCCCAGACTTGGCGGCACCGCGCGCTTCCGCCCCATCGATCCGGCGATGGCGAGGATCGGCACGATCATCAGGAAGCGCCCGATCAACATCGCCAGCCCGAGGGTCGTGTTGTAGAACGGCGTGTTCGCCGTGAGGCCCGCGAAGGCCGAGCCGTTGTTGCCGGTGGCCGAGCTGAAGGCATACAACATCTCGCCGAAGCCGTGCGGCCCCGCATTGTTCAGGCCCGCCAGCCCCTGCGCCGTGACACTCGCCAGGGCGGTGAAGGCCAGGATCGACGCCCCGAGGACGAGGACGGCCAGCATCGCCATCTTCATCTCGAACGCCTCGATCTTCTTGCCCAGGTACTCCGGCGTCCGCCCGACCATCTGCCCGGCGATGAAGACCGCCAGGATAGCGAAGACCAGCATCCCATAGAGCCCCGCCCCGACCCCGCCGAAAATGATCTCGCCGAGTTGGATATTGATCATCGGGATCATCCCCGCCGGTGGCATCAGGCTGTCGTGCATCGCGTTGACGGCACCGCAGGAAGCGGCGGTCGTCACCACGGCAAAGAGGACCGACGAGGCGATACCGAAGCGCGTCTCTTTCCCCTCGAAGTTGCCGCCCGCCTGGGCCGCCGTCAGCGTCTGATCGACGCCGAGCGCGGCGATCTGCGGATTACCCGCCTGTTCCGACGGCAGCGCGACCGCCAGGCCGATAACCAGCAGCAGCCCCATCGCCGCCCACAAGGCCCAGCCCTGCCGCGGGTCGCCGACCATCCGCCCGAAGGTGTAGAGGAGGGCGGCGGGGATGGTGAAGATCGCCAGAATCGCCAGGAAATTGGTCAGCGGTGTCGGGTTCTCGAACGGGTGCGCCGAGTTGGCGTTGAAGAAGCCGCCACCGTTCGTGCCGAGTTGCTTGATCGCCTCCTGGCTCGCCATCGGACCGCGCGGGATCGTCTGCTCGACGCCCTCAACGGTCGTCGCTGTGGCGAAGCTGTCGAACGTCTGCGGCACCCCGCGTGACAAGAAGATTACGGCCAGCACGATCGAGAGCGGCAGCAGCACGTAGAGGACCGCGCGGGTCAGATCGACCCAGAAGTTGCCGATCGCATCGACCGAACGCCGCGCCAGCCCCCGCACCAGGGCGATGGCGATGGCGATCCCGGTCGCCGCCGAAAGGAAGTTCTGTACCGCCAGCCCGAGCATCTGCGAGAAGTTGCTCATCGTGCTCTCGCCGCTGTACGCCTGCCAGTTCGTGTTGCTGGTGAAGCTGACCGCCGTGTTGAAGGCGAGATCGGGCTTCAGCGCGTCGAGGCCCTGTGGGTTGAGCGGCAGGACATTCTGTAGCCGCAAGATCAGGTAGAGCAGGAGGAGGCCAGCGACGTTGAAGAGCAACATCCCGACCGCATAGGCGGTCCAGCGCTGCTCCGCCACCGGATCAACCCCGCACACGCGGTAGATGACGCGCTCGATCGGCCCGAGGACCGGGCTAAGCCAGGTACGCTCGCCCGCGAAAACGCGGGCCATGTAGATGCCGAGGGGCTTCGTCAGGGCGAGCAACGCCGCGAGGAATAGGACTATCTGCACGATGCCCGGAACGTTCACCTTCCTCCTCCGTCGCCGCCATGCCGACCTCGCGCTGCGAGAACCGGACGATCCAGGTCTGATCCTGGCGGCGCACCATCTGTTCGAGCCCGAACTCCTCCGCGAGATCCCAGCAGAGGGCGCGCAGGGTTAACGCATGCTCCCGATCGCCGGGTAAGCCCACGTCGGTCGAAGTCGCACGCAAGCTGTTGCACCAGGAGCAGTTGACCAACCCCTGACAGAGCAATCGCAGTTCCTGTGGCAACTCTGCCCCCAACAGTTGCGAGGTCGTCTCCGTCTGCTCACCTACGGTCTGTTCACGAACCCTCGTCGCCTGACTCGCCTCGGCACACTCAGCGGGCGTCGCCAACCGTGCCGCCGCAAGTGGTACGGGGCGATTCGGCGCGGCGCGGTGCCACCCGAGCTTCATCGCACGCCCCCTGTCAGCCGCTCGCAGCCGAGCACATACCCGACCGCCATGATGAAAAAGACCGCTACGGTCGCTAAGAAGATCAGATCGTTCATCGTTCGCCTCCCGCGCCACGCTCGCGCCCGGTCGCTTAAAAACGCTCCGGTCGGAGCAGGGCAAAGACCAAATAGCCCAGGATCGCCAGGGCGATGAGCCCGACAAGCCCATACTCGATCGCCATCGTCCCCCTCAGTCCCCTTCGGCCGCCATCGCCCGACAGCCCCCTTCGACGATTCGCAGCAACGCCTCTAGCGGGAACGGCTTTGGCAGATACGCCAGCGGACCGAACTCCGCGATCCGCCCCTGACTGACCCGCACCGCCGAGACGATGATCGTCGGGATCGCGATTCCCCCGCCCCGCAACTCGCGCAGCAGATCCCAGCCGGTCCGATCGGGGAGGTTGATATCCAGCAAGATCAGGTCAGGGCGTTCGTCGCGTATCGCCGCGAGCGCCGCGCCCACCGTCTCCGCCTCCCGCACCAGATACCCCCGCCCGACCAGATTGCGCGCGATCACCCGCCGCAGGGTCGCCTCGTCCTCGACGATCAGGATTTGTCGATACCCCGCCGCGCCTCCCGCCGCTCGCCGTGCTGGCGGCGAGCGTTCGATCACCCTGACCTCCATAATCGCCCCGTCCTCCCCGCATGGTCATCGCGCGTTGCCATGCACGAAGTATCGGATCGGGCGGGTCAACGGCGTCTCAATAGGCGGCGCGGTGCGTCTTAACATTTGCTCAATAGAATGCGGGGAGCAGGCCGTTCCCCCGGCCCTTCCCCTAAAGAGGCAGGGGTGACTCGCTGAGAGGCATTGGTTATTGCGAGAGCGTACGGCGGGGCTAGACGGGGGGCGGGATGAGGGAATTGGCAGGGCCAGATCAGCGACGTATCCTGCCACAAAGGGCAAAGGGGATAACCACCCCCGACGGCTCGCGCAACGAGGCCCCTCCCCCGTGTAGGGGAGGGGCCGGGGGAGCAGTCCGTCTTACCCTTCTTCGGTCAGGAACCGGTAGCCAACGCCCGGCTCGGTGACGAGATAGCGCGGCCCCTGGGGATCGGTCGCCAGCTTCTTGCGGAGGCGCGCGACGTAGACGTGCAGATAGTGGTCGCCCGCACCATACTGGTCGCCCCAGACCCAGGAGAGGAGCATTCGCGTGGTGAGCACCTTGTTGGGGTGGGTGATGAACGCCTTGAGGAGTTCGTATTCGGTCGGCGTGAGATGGACCCCAACGCCCGCGACAGTCACCCGGCGTGCTTCCAGATCGACTTCGAGGTCGTCGGTGCGGAAGGTCGCATTGCCGACGGTCGCGCGCACGCTATGGCGCAGCGCGACCCGGACACGCGCCAGCAACTCGTCCACGCCGAACGGCTTGGTCAGGTAATCGTCGGCCCCGAGGTCGAGCGCTTGCACCTTATCGCGTTCCGCCCCGCGCGCGGAGAGGACGATGATCGGCGTGGCAGCACGCTCGCGGATGCGGCGAATGATCGCGAAGCCATCGAGATCGGGCAGGCCGAGATCGAGCAGGATGAGATCGGGATGGTGGGCGTCGT
>DATCMP010000798.1:0-4872 GCA_036563365.1 Thermomicrobiales bacterium | reverse complement strand
TTAGCCGGTCTCCTCGGCGGTCAGGGCGTGGCCCAGCTGCTCCCGGATGACGCCCTCGGCCGCCGGATAGCCCGGCTGGAGCACGCCGTACCCGAGGCGCCAGAGCTTGCCGAAGCCGCGCCGCGGCTCGTACAGGCCGGGGGCCGGGCCGGGGCCGCCGCCGGGTGCCTCGCCCTCGCGCCAGGTGTCCGGCCAGGCCAGCCGGTGCAGGTCGACGTAGGCCCAGGGGTACAGCGTCCCCCCGTCGGGGCCGCCGACGAGGACGTAGATGGCGGGATTCCCCCCGACCGCCCGCAGCCCGCCCAGCCAGAGCATGCGCCCCCGCTCGAACTCCTGCGCCGCGCCCGGCATCGGCGTCGCCGCGGCGAGGGGCGGGCCGAGGCGGTCGCGCAGCTCCCGGTCGGCGAAGTAGAGGCGGCCGAAGCTGCCCGCGCCGGCGAGCAGGGTCGCCTCCCGCTCGAGGCGGCGTCCGAACTGGCCGAGCAGCACGTCGTAGGGCGCGGCGTTCTCCGGGTGCCGCTCCAGGCGCGCCCGCTCGAAGTACTGCACCGTGTACTCGCGCCCATCCTCGAGCACCTCCCGGCGCTCCTCGGTGAGGGGGTAGCCGAGCTGCGCCAGGCCGCCGTTGGCCTGCCAGAAGGTCAGGAAGGCGCCGGCGAGGTTGTGCCCGGTCTCGGCGAAGTAGGCCGCCCCGGGGCTCGCGGGGACGGGGGCGAGGGCCCGCCAGAAAGCCCCCACGTCGCCGTGCCCGCTGAACTGCGCACGGGCCACGCGCCGCCCGAAGTGGCCCAGGAGTACGTCGTTCGGTGGGGCGTTTTCCGCGTGGTACTCCAGGCGCACGCGCTCGAAGTACTGCACCCGGTAGGCCTGCCCGTCCTCCAGGATCTCCGCGCGCTCGCCGCTGATCGGATAGCCGTTGCGCGCGAGTCCCCCGTTGGCCTCCCAGTAGGCTAGGAAGCGCCCGGTCACGCAGAAGCCGGTCTCCGGGAAGCAGCGCTCCGCCGTGGCGGCCGTTACCGTTGCAGAAACGGGCGCGGTTCCGAACCCGGCCACGATGAGCGTGATAGCCGCCAATCGCAGGAATCGATGCATGATGTACTTCCTCCTCCCCTGGTTCGTGCCGGACCGCCGATGGGCCGCCATATGGCTCGCACGCCGCGCGCGCCTACCGGCCCGCAAGTGATCTGATCAACCGACCTCCACGTGGAGCCAGCCCATAGGGTACTTTTCCCCGCTCCCCTCCCCAACGGAGCATCGTGGAGCAACCCCTACCCAAGATGCGCCGATAACCGGAGGGCGAGGGCAACCAGCGTGCGGACGGGATTGGCTGCCGAACTGAACGGCATCACCGACATGTCGCAGGCGTATAGATTCTGCGTGCCGATAATGCGCAGGTCTTCGTCCACTACGGAGGCGGCCTCGAAGGGGCCATCAAAGGTCGACCGGAATGGCATCCGAAGGCTACCGGCCGCATGGTGCACGGTGCCGTAGCCGAAGCCTTTACCGTTCGTATTGAACCAAGTCTCCTGCCCATGCGTCACTTCCGGGCGGGCTTCGTGTCCGTTAATTTGGAACTGGGAAAAGATCTGATAGGTCACCTGATTCAGCACCGCGAAGATCTCTTCGTAACTCTTGTGCCAGCCCGCGAGCGCGGGGAAGCGCGACTCCGCTAGATAATCCATCCGCCGCTGATTCCAGAACCTGATCTCAGGCACATACCCAAAGGGCGGAGGGACCGCTATTTCGTTGTTATCATCCAGGCAATTGCCGAAGCTGAACTTGATATCTACCCGGGAGGCACCGCTGCTATTCACCGGGACCTCGGGGGCCGTGGGATCGTTCTCCCGCAGGTGCCAGTATTCGTGGTTGATATTCATCTCCACGTTGAATGGGTAGAGAATCTGGTTATGTTGGTCACGCCTACCCCGCGAGTAGAACACGATCTTGGCGTGGGAACCTTTCGGAATGGCGACGTTGCCGATGTTCGTAACGTAGGTCGTCATCTCGTCCGTCGTCGGGTGGTCCATCAGGCCGTGTCCTACCAGCCGCTTGACGCTATCGGGCAGCGTTTGGAAGAGCCTCGACGCGCGCCGTAGGAGCTTCGGGCTCTCGATCGACCCGCCCGCGAGGATCACCGTGCCGGCGTTGAAGTTCCGGATCTGATCGTTCAGCGTGTTGCGCGCGACGAGCTCAAGCCGGTTCCCGGGCGCATGCTGCACATCCTCCACGAAGTGATTCAGGAGGAGCTGCAGTCCCGGACCGTCGCCGTGGTTTACCCCCGGGGTCAGGCCAACCTGGTTGATGAGCAGTTCGGCCGTATTGAAGACGCCGGTCGGCTCGGTGAAGAACTGGTCCTTGGGGAGGCCTGTGGGCGAGAGGTACGGCTGGTGCAAGGCGCGCGGTGTTTCCTGGATCGAGAAGTCCTGTACCAACGGGCTCTGCCGCAGCTTGGTCACGATCGCCTGTGCCGTCGCCCCTAAGGACACCGACTCATTCATCGTCTCGCCCGCTCGTGCAAGGAGGCCGCTCGCCAGGTCCTGCCGAACGCGGGCGGGAAAGAATTCGAGTTCCCAGGGCTGTAGGGACGGGATCAAGCCGGACCAGAAGATAGACCGCCCCCCCAGATTCAGTTGCGGCTCCTCGCCGATGAAGTACTGGCTGTCCGGATCTCCCGATTGCCAGAAAGTCTTGCATCCAAAATGCCTTGCCAGCGTCCCATTCGGAAAGCGACAGACGTTATAGACATGCGTCGGATAGATGAATGATCCGGCTTCGAGCACCAGGATTCGCTTGTGCGTTCCGAGGCGGTCCGCGAGATCGTCCGCCAGGACTCCACCACCGATGCCTGAGCCAACGATGATGATATCGAAGTCAGGGCGATTCCCCGTGTATTGCAGGAAGAGTTGCTCCTGTGCAGCACTGGATTCCGAGACGAAATTCGCGTAGGTCGATGCATTGAAGCTCATAGCGTTGCCTTCAGTAGATCTAGCAGAAACCGTGCGCTCGTGCTGAGTTGCCGATCAGGCGGCATGGCGCCAAGCGGGAGTGCAGCCGCTCGCCGCGTCAGACGACCGTATCCGCTAGCTACAGAAACGTGGCGGCCACTGCGCGCACGCGCTGGTGCAGGCTGCCCCCAGTTGGCTTAGATCCGATTCCATAGCTCTTCGGCTCATGCCGTGCAGCCTACTCCCCTATGCGAACAGCGGGGAGCACCGACCACCGCTCGCGGCACCTGGACCCCTCGTGGATAACTTGCGCTGATTTTCGCGCCCCTCAGCCCTATTCCAGATCCGGCTGCACGGCATGAGTCCAGCTTTGGCCAGGACATCGCCGCATACCATACCTATCATACCTATATACGGGCGACCGTAGGGAAGGTTTTCGGGTGGCGGTCCACTGAACAATGCTCGGGGATTGACCACAAGCGTAACGCCTGTGCTGCTCTGTCATCCTCGGTCCAGGCGCAGCGCGGCAACCGTCTCGGGAGGATGGTCTCACGGCAGCGCGACGGATGGCGGGTCGGCGCGGGAGGGGTTTCGTTGGGTCGTGCGGTGATGGCTGCGGTACAAAGCGCGCCAGGGCAGGCGCGCCGAGGGAAGCGTGTGGTCGTGAGCATCAGCGACCCAGGAGTGCACCCGTTAGGACGGCCCACCCCTGCACCACCGGGGGCTGAGACGAGGCCACGGTGCCGATCGGTCGCCCGAGATCGTAGAAGCCGCCGCGCAGGTTGCGGAGGAACGCGTGGCCCCGGCAGAGCACGCGCGCCCCGGCGAGGGTCTTGAATCCGCGCAGCAGACGCAGCCGCCCCTTGGGGTGCTGGTGGTCGCGCTCGATGCGCTGCTGGGCGCGCTTCCCCACCTCGTGCGCGACGGGCGGGAGCGCGGCGGCAAGCGCGGGCGGGTAGACAGCCGCGCTGTCGGTCGTCACCGCGTCCGGGATCACCCCGGTGGCCTCGACCGCGTGGCGGAAGAAGGCCGTCGCGTCCGCAGTCGCGCGGTGCTGGCTCACGTAGACGTCGACGACCTGGCCGTGCTCGTCGATGGCACGGTAGACGTAAACCGGCTTGCCGGCGACCTTTGTGTAAGTCTCGTCGACGCTCCAGCTGCTCCCGACTGCGCGACGATAGGGTCGCGCCGCATCCTGGTAGAGCAGGGTGAACTCACCCAGCCAGTCGCAGATCGTCGACGCGTCGACGCGCACGCCCCGCTCGGCCAGCAACTCGGCCACGTCGGCGAAGCTCAGGCGGTAGCGAAGGTACCACCGCACCGCCAGGGCGATGATGTCGGGCGGGAAGCGGTAGCCGGAGAATGGGGTCGCGCTGCGGGCGGTGAAGCGGCGGCGACAGCCGCGGCACTGGTGGATCTGTCGCCCCTGGCGATCGCGCCCGTTCCGGCGCGTTCCTGTCCCGCCACAGTTTGGGCAAGCCACCAGCGTTTTGCTCACCTGTCCTCCTTCCTCGCCACGTAACAAACGCTGAAGGCTATCACATCACCGCACTACCCAACGATACCCAGGATCGTCCCCCGGAACCGAGTGGGTGTGGACGAGCGGGGAGGGGGCAGATGGAAGGCCAGCGCGTGGCGTATCAGCTCTACGTCGGGGTGGATGTGGCGGCCGAGACCTTCGTGGCGGCGTGGCTCGTGCCTGATGGGTCGCCGACCGCCCCCGCCAGCGGCGAGCAGACGGCGGCGGGGTTCGCCGCCCTGCAGCGCCGACTCCAGGCCACCGGCGTCCCGTCGGCCGCCGCCCTGATCGTGCTGGAGGCCACCAGCGCCTACTGGGTCGCGCCGGCGGTGGCCCTGCACACGGCGGGCTACCAAGTCGCCGTCGTCAACCCGCGCCAGGCGCACCACTGCTTCAAGGCCCGGCTGC
>DATCMP010000796.1:0-16920 GCA_036563365.1 Thermomicrobiales bacterium | reverse complement strand
TCGACGCCTACCAGCGCTGGCTCGGGCGGCACGAGCGCCCGCGGATCGCCATCCTCGATTGGCGCGAGGTGCCGACCTATAGCGAGTTCGTCCTCTTCCAGGACTATTTCACCTCGCAGGGCTACGAGTGCCAAATCGTCGATCCGCGCGAGGTCGAATATCGCGGCGGTAAACTGGTCGCGGGCGACTACACGATCGATCTGATCTACAAGCGCGTGCTGATCAGCGAACTCGTGGAGCGCTGCGGACTCGATAGCCCGGTCGTGCGCGCGGTCGCCGATCGTGCGGTCTGCATGGTCAACCCGTTCCGCTGCAAAATCCTCCATAAGAAAGCGAGCCTCGCCGTCCTCAGCGACGAGCGTAACGCCGACATTTTCAGCGAGGAAGAACGCGAGACGATCGCCGTCCACATCCCCTGGACCCGGCGCGTCGAGGACCGCACCACGGTCCACAACGAGCAGCCGGTCGATCTGCTGCCCTACATCGCGCAGTACCGCGAAAACCTCGTCCTCAAGGCGAACGACGAGTACGGTGGCAAGGGGATCTTCCTCGGTTGGGAGACGAGTCAGGAGGAATGGGACGCGACGATCCGCCAGGCGCTCGAACAGCCATTCGTGGTCCAGGAGCGCGTCGCCCTGCCGTCCGAGCCGTACCCCAGCATCATCGATGGCGAGTTGAAAATCTTCGACCGGATGCAGGACACCAACCCCTACGTCTTCTACGGCGACTACATGGATGGCTGCTTGACCCGCCTCTCGACCCAGGCACTGCTCAACGTCACGGCGGGCGGTGGCTCGACGGTGCCGACATTCCTGGTGGAGGGGCGGGACTAGGGACGGACCTCTCCCCCGGCCCCTCCCCTAAAGAGGGAGGGGTGACTCGTTGGGGAGCGGTGGCTGATGGTGAAGGCGGGAGGTTTCGTCGGAGACTATCAGCGTCTTCGTAGGGTGGTAGCTGTGCGATGATACAGTACCTGGCGTAGGCACAAGCATCGACAATTGACCGCACTCGATGGACCGCCCCCTCCCCTAAAGGGAGAGGGGGACTCGTTAGGACGCAAAAAGCTGTCACTGAACGCCATATTCGCACTAACGAGTCACCCCTCCCACTTCAGGGGAGGGGCCGGGGGAGGGGTCTTCTGTGCGATGATACAGTGGCGAGCGGAGGCCCAAGCGCTGAAGAAATGTCCGGCAGGCAGCCGGTCACGTTGTAGATAGTCACCCCTCCCCTGTAGGGGAGGGGCCGGGGGAGAGGTTAACACCGATGCAACGGGTAGCGATCGTCACCGGGGCGGCGCGCGGTATCGGCCTCGCCGTCGCCCAGCGTCTCATCGCCGATGGCTTACAGGTGGCGCTCCTCGATCGCGACGAGGCGGCGGCGAACGCGGCGGCGGCGACGCTCGGCGAGGGTGCACAGCCGTTCATCTGCGACATCGCCGATTCCGCCTCGGTGAACGCCACCGTCGCGGCGGTTGTCGCGCGTTGGGGGCGGATCGATGTGCTGGTGAACAACGCCGGGATCGTCGGGCCGAACAAGCCGCTGATCGAGGTCAGCGACGAGGAATGGGCGCGCGTGGTGGCGATCAATCTCAACGGGGCGTTCTATTGCTGCCGCGCCGCCGCGCCGGAGATGCTGAAGGGTGACTGGGGCCGGATCGTCAACATCGCCTCGATCGCCGGGAAGGAAGGGAATCCGAACCTCGCCGGGTACAGCGCGACCAAGGCGGCGATCATCGGCCTGACCAAATCACTCGGCAAGGAATTGGCGTTGACCGGGGTGCGCGTGAACGCGATCGCCCCCGCCGTGATCGAGACGGAAATTCTCGAACAGGCGACCCCCGAGACGCGCGCCTACATGGTCAGCCGCATCCCGATGGGCCGACCGGGGCGTTCCGAGGAAGTCGCCGCGCTCGTCTCCTGGCTCGCCAGCGAGGAGTGCTCGTTCAGCACCGGCGCGGTCTACGACATCTCCGGCGGACGAGCGACGTATTGAGGCGAGTAGTCAGTAGCCAGTAGCTAGTAGTCAGTGCAGTTGCATCAGCACTATGCCCCAGGTCCGGTGTGGTGCCACAACGAGACACTGACTACTGACTACTGACTACCGACTACTGCGAACGGAGTGAGCCCCCATGAAAGCGCCATCGCTCACCTTGGGTATCGAAGAGGAATATCAGATCATCGACCCGCAGACGCGGGAGTTGAAGTCGTACATCACCGAGATACTGGAAGACGGCAAGCTCCTCTTGCTGGAGCAGATCAAGGCCGAGCTACACCAGTCGATCGTCGAGGTCGGCACGAAGGTCTTCCATACCCCCGCCGAGATCCGCGAGGAATTGATCTGGCTGCGGCGCTCGCTGATCGAGTTGGCCGGGGGCAAGGGGATGGCGATCGCCGCGGCGGGCACACACCCGTTCTCGTCCTGGCATGTGCAAGAGATCACGCCGTTCGACCGATACATCGGCGTGAAGGAGGATATGGGCGAGTTGGCCCAGCGCCTCCTGATCTTCGGGACGCATATCCACATCGGAATCGAAGACCCCGAATTCATGATCGACGCGATGAACGTCGTGCGCTACATGCTGCCGCACATCCTCTGCCTCTCCACCAGTTCCCCGTTCTGGATGGGCCGCAACACCGGGCTGAAATCGTATCGCAGCACGATCTTCCGCAACTTCCCGCGCACCGGGATCCCGCGCGACTTCGGGGCGTGGTCCGAGTACAGCGAACTCGTCAACACGATGGTGCAGACCCGCTGCATCCCCGACGCCAGCAAGATCTGGTGGGATGTGCGCCCGCATCACGCCTTCCCGACCCTCGAAATCCGCATCTGCGACATCTGCACCCGCGTGGACGAGGCGATCTGCCTCACCGCGATCCTCCAGGCGATCGTCGCGAAGATCTGGAAGCTGCGCCGCGACAACCTCACCTTCCGCATCTACCCCGCCGAACTGATCGAGGAGAACAAGTGGCGCGCGGTGCGCTACGGGCTCGACGGGAAGATGGTCGATCTCGGCAAGGGCGAGGAGGTCGAGACGCGAGCGGTGATCCGCGAACTGATCGAGTGGTTCATCGCCGATGTGGTCGATGAACTCGGCAGCCGCAAGGAGGTCGAGTACGCCTTCCGCATCCTCGAAGAGGGGACCAGCGCCGATCGCCAACTCGCGACCTATACCCGCACCGGCGACCTGAAAGATGTCGTCGATCAGCTCATCCGCGAGACGGCGGAAGGAGTTACAGGGTGAGGAGCAGGGCGTGGGGGTGGTCGGCAATTGAACCCCCAGACTGCGCTCGGGACAAGCCCTGCTACCCGCGCAGGATAAAGCCGGGCCTCGCGGGCCTATGGGCCACGAAGCCCGCCCGCACGGGCGAGGATTGTTGCGAGGTAATGCTCCGTTATAAGGTACTGCGCCGATAACGAACCCAGCCTCCGAAGGGAGGCTTCGTGGCCCGTAGGCTCACAAGGCGCGGCCGTGGTCCCCTGCGGGGTCAGGGGATTCAGCCACCAGCCTCCTCAAATAGTGGCAGGAACGAATATGCCTAGCCTAACGTCTCTGCTACAGTATACTTTCGTTTAATCTGTGGTACCTCCACAAAATACCCGATCGGCCACTATAAACAAGGAGAACGCGAAGGCATGGCACCATTCAAGCGTCAGCACGAGTCCCAGGATGCTGACAAAAACGAGCAATTGTCGCAGCGTTGGACAGCGCGCGGCCTCTCGCGGCGCGACTTCCTCCGTTTGAGCGGTGCGGGCGTCAGCGCCGCCACCCTCACGGCGTTGCTCGCGGCCTGCGGCAGCGAAGCCGCGCCGACGGCGGCCCCGGCGGCTTCGACCGCTCCTTCAGCGGCCCCGAGTACCGCCGCCTCCGCAGCGCCGAGCGCGGCGGCTTCTGCAGCCCCGAGTACGGCGGCGAGTGCGGCACCGGGTGGTGCCGTCAGCACGGTAACCCGCACCGCGGGTACGGCGGCGGCTGGCACAGCGGCCGCAGGGGCGGGTGGGGCAACCAGCTTGCCGAGCGGCGGGAAATACAGCACCATCCAGCCCGTTGGCAAGAAGGGCGGGCGGATCATCGAGGGGAACGTCACCGAGGTCAAGACCTTCAACGGCATGGTCTCCAGCGACACCAGCTCTGCGGCGATGATCGCGATGGTCTTTAACCAGCTCCTCGGCCTGAACCCGGACACGGCCCTGCCGTTCCCCGATCTGGCGACCGAGGTGCCAACCCGCGAGAACGGCGGGATCTCCCAGGATGGCCTCACCTACACCTTTAAGCTGCGGACCGACGTTAAGTGGCACGACGGGACCCCATTCACCGCGAAGGATGTCGTCTACACCTACACCACGATGCAGAAAAAAGAGCTCGGCTCGCAGCGCACCACCGAGCTGAACGACCGCGTCGAGTCGATCACCGCGCAGGGCGACAACACCGTTGTCTTCAAGATGAAGAAGATCGTCGCGCCGTTCCTGACCAGCAACATGTACGCGATCGTGCCGGAGCATATCCTCAAGGATGTACCGGCCGACCAGATCAAGGCGCACCCGTTCAGCCTCGGCGACGCCAAGGCGACGATCGGGACCGGGCCGTTCAAATTCGGGAGCTACACCAAGGGTGACAATGTCACGCTCGTCAAGAACCCCGGCTACTTCCGCGGCGAACCGGCCATCGATCAGTACATCCTCAAGGTCGTGAAGGACGGGACCGTCCTGGCGGCGCAGTTGAAGACCGGCGAGGTCGATTTCGGTGAAATTACCGCCGCTCTCTACGAGGATATGACCAAGCAACCGAATGTCAACGCCGTCAAGTACGACACCTACAATTTCAACTTCTATACCTATCAGCTCGACACCGCCAAGACGGACCTCTTCCAGGAGAAGGCGGTGCGCCAGGCGCTGGCCTACGCGCTCGACCGCGAGGCGATGCTGAAGGCGATCCAGTTCGGCCTCGGGTCGAGCGGCGCCGGCACCGAGCCGGTCCTCTCCTGGGCGTACGCCCCGGACCAGATTACGACGAAGTACACCTACGACCCGAACAAGGCCAATCAACTCCTCGATGGGGCCGGTTGGGTCAAGGGGCCCGACGGGATCCGCGCCAAGAACGGCAAGAAGCTGAGCTTCACGATCTGGGGCCAGTCGGGCAGTCCGGTGATCGACGGTTACATGGCCTCGATGCAGCAGCTCTGGAAAGCGATCGGCGTCGATTGCACCCCGAAGAATGAGGAGTTCAGCAGTCTTGTTGCGCGACTCACCGAGACGTACGATTTCGAGATGGTGATCGTCGGCTTCAGCTGGGGGGTCGATCCGGACCAGTCGACGATGTGGGCGACCGAATCGTACAAGGGCGGGTTCAACCTCAACAAATACTCGAACCCGCAGGTCGATACGATCGTGAAACAGGCGCTCAGCGAGTTGGATCAGGAGAAGCGCAAGCAACTGTACATCCAGATGCAGAATATCGTCGCGGACGAGGCACCGAGCGTCATCCTCTACTTCAGGCAGATACCGGCGGCGGTCAACAAGCGGGTCCACAACCTCTTCCCGAACGCGGTTTCCATCCGTTGGAACGCGCACACCTGGTGGGTCGATTAGGCCACACCGAATCGAAGGTCGCCGGTCGCTGGTGTGACCGGCGACCTTCGCGCTTTCCCCGGCGCGACAGCACATCGCATTCACGGAAACTGCTACACTGACGCGTAGTCGAGCGACCGTAGACGAATCCGACAGACCGACGGAGGAAGACGATGGGCACATTCCTGATCAGGCGTATCCTGCAATGTTTCCCGCTCCTGATCGGGATCACCCTCTTCGTCTTCCTGCTGATCAACGCCGTGCCGGGCAATCCGGTCGGCGATCTGGCGCTCAACCCCGGCACCCGCCCGGAGGATGTCGCGCGGATCAAGGCGCAACTCGGGCTGGACCAGCCGCTCTACAAGCGCTATTTCATCTGGGTCGGCAATGTCCTCCGGGGCGACCTCGGCAAATCGATGGTCAGCTTCCGCGACGTCCGCACCGAGATCGGCAATCGCCTCCCCAACACGATCAAGCTGACGGTCGCGGCCTTTGTGCTCTCGCTCCTCTTCTCGATCCCGATCGGGATCTACTCGGCGATCAAGCGCAATAGCATCTTCGATTATGTCTCCACCGTCACCTCGGTCGCCGGGGTATCGATCCCGAACTTCTGGCTGGCGCTGATGCTGATCCTCTTTTTCGCGGTGCGGCTGCGCTGGTTGCCGTCGGGTGGGACGCAGGATATCGGCGGCGGCGGGCTGAGCGATCAGCTCAAGCACGTCATCATGCCCGCCTTCGCGCTGGCGTTCGTCCAGTTGGCCGGGTGGACGCGCTACATTCGCGGACAGATGCTCGAAGTGATCCGGCAAGATTACATCCGCACCGCGCGAGCGAAGGGACTCCGCGAGGGGGTGGTGATCTTCCGCCACGCCTTCCGCAATGCGCTCCTGCCGCTGGTGACGCTCTTCGGCCTCTCGATCCCGCAGTTCTTCAGCGGGGCGCTGATCATCGAGACGATCTTCAGCTGGCCGGGGATCGGGCGGCTCACCTTCGACGCGGCGGTGAGCCGCGACTACACGATGATCATGGGGACGGTTTTGCTGAGTTCGACGATGGTGGTGCTGGGAAATCTCCTGGCCGACGTCGCCTATGGTCTGCTCGACCCGCGGATCAAGCAAGGTTAAACAACCGGCGTAGCACACCGACCGAGGAGGAATGATGGTCAGCGGCAGAGACGAACGGGCGGTACAGCGGGGCGATGGCGCGGCGATCGCTCAGCCAACCCTTGCCGGGGCGGGGCGCGACAAGCTGGCGCGGACGAAGAGCCCCAGCTACGCCCTGCGGGCCTGGCGACGTTTCAAGCGCAATCGCCTCTCCCTCGTCTCGATGGTCATCTTCCTGATCATGATCCTCTTTTCCTATGGCGCGCCGCTGATCTCGAAATATGTCACCAAGACCGGCTTCGGTGACCAGAACTTGCAGGCGACCTTCGCCCCGGCGGGGAAAACGATCTCGGCGATCCAGATCGGCGGGCCGAATAGCGGCAAGACGGTCACGACGAAATATATCCTCGGTGCAGACGAACTCGGGCGTGATGTCCTGACCCGTCTCGCCTACGGTGGCCGCATCTCGCTGACCGTCTCCTTCCTGACCCTGGCGATCGCGCTGACGGTCGGCCTGTTGATCGGTGCGCTCGCCGGCTATTACGGCGGCTGGGTCGATACGATCCTGATGCGCCTGGTCGATGTCTTCATCTCGATCCCCGGCCTTTTTGTGCTGATCCTCGTCTCCACAACGATCAACAATAACAAGCTGATCACCGGGACAAGTTTCTACCGCACGAGCGGCTGGCTGGTCCTCCCCTTCGTGATCGCCATCCTCAGTTGGACCGGGATCTCGCGCCTCATCCGTGGCGAATTCCTCTCGCTCAAGAGCCGCGATTATGTCGAAGCGGCGCGCGTCCTCGGTAGCACCGACGGACGGATCATCGTGCGCCACATCTTGCCGAACGTGGTGCCGATCATCATCGTCTGGGCGACGTTGGCGATCCCCGGCCTGATCCTGACCGAGGCGGCCCTCTCCTATCTCAGCTTCGGCGTGCAAATCCCGACGCCGAGCTGGGGGAATATGCTGACCAACTCGACCCAATACTTCTCCCGCTCGCCCGGCCTGGTCGTCCTCCCGGGCGCGCTGATCTTCATCACGACGATGGCGGTGAACCTGATGGGCAACGGCCTCCGCGACGCCCTCGACCCGCGCCTCAACGACTAAGTGCATGGCCCCGACAATGGATCCAATCCCGACTTGCGCGGCGTGCCTCATAGACGCCGCGCAGCGTTTTGGCGTCGTTGCTGGCGATGATTAGACCGCCGCGCGATCACGGCGTACAATGGGCGCGCCGCCGGGATCGGCGGCATGTGTCTGTCGCAGAAGGCATGGCGCAGCGAGAATTGGATCGAGGGAGGCTACGGGTGAGCCAATTAGGGAGCGTGGCGAAATTAGAGCATGTCGGTATCTGCGTACCGCGCGAGAAGTTTGCCGCGACGGTGGCCTTTTACGAGCAGGTCTTCGGCTGGCACAAGATCCGCGAGGTCGGCGACACGATCGTCTTCATCGGCGATGGTGACGGTGGCCGGATCGAGTTGATCGTCAATGAGGTGCCGCCGCTGGCGAATCCGCATCACGGCGCATTCGTCCTGCCGCTCGATGAGGTCGATGGCGCGGTGGCGGTCCTGGAAGCGGCGGGCGCGACCTGCCAGCCGGTCAGCAACACCCCCGCCGGCGACAAGCTCCTCTTCTTCACCGACCCCGCCGGCAACTATATGCAGATCGTGGGGCGCAATACGGCACTCGGGAAGTGAAGTACGAAGTACGAAGTACGAAGTACGAACGGGGATAAGCCCACCTCACCGGTGTAGGCCGAATGCAATGGCATCGGCAACGGCGCTACGCGCGTACTTCGTACTTCGTACTTCGTACTTCACTCCGGTGTTGGTTGGCAGTGCGGGCAAAAATACGTGCCGCGCCCGGCCAGGGTGTACTTCTCGATCGCGGTGCCGCAGCGGTCGCAGGCTTCGCCCTTGCGGGCGTGAACGCGCGGGAAGCCGTTGATCTGCGTCGCCTTACCGTGATAGATATGCGCCCCACCGATCGGGATCGCCTCTTCCAGGACCACGCGCATCGCCACCCGCAGCCGCTCGATCTCCGCCGCGTCCAAACTCCCGGCGCGACGCTCCGGGTGCAACAAGGCGTGGTGGGTCGCCTCATCGACGTAGATATTGCCCAGCCCCGACACGAACGACTGATCGAGCAGGAGCGGCTTCAGCTTCGTCCGTCCGCGTGCCGCCAGCATCGCCGTTAGCCGCGCGGTGGTTAGCGCCGGGTCGAACGGCTCGGGGCCGAGGTCGCGTTCGTCCAGATAGGTGTCCAGGATCGCCTCCGGGATGAGCGAGAGGCGCGCGAAATGGCGCGGGTCCTGGAGGTAGACGAGGGTGCCATCATCGAACGTCAGGGTCAGGTGCGTGGACTTGACCGGCAACGGCGCGTCGTAAGCGGGGACCGGATGCCCCGCCGCCTCGCGCGCCCCATCTGGCGTGATCGCCGCGATCTGTCCGGTCATCCGCAGGTGCAAGATGATCTGCGGATCGCGGTCGAAGCGCAAGGTCAGCCACTTCGCGCGGCGCTCCACCGCCCGCAGCCGCGAGCCGACGATCCGCTCGATCCCCAACTCGGTATCGATCGCCTCGATCAGCTTCGGGCGGGTGCAGACCACCTCGACGATCCGCTTCCCGACCGCCGCGCGCTCGATGATTCGCCGTACTGTCTCGACTTCCGGTAACTCGGGCATCACACCTCCGAATCGCTCTGGCGAAAGGTAGAAGGACAAACTATCCACAGTCGGGCAAGGGCGCACGGCGCGTGGCCCCTCGCGTCAGCCTTGAGCAGACCCGCCACCAGGCAATAGCGCTGCCGCTGTTGCCCGCACACCGGGATCGGGATCGGTCAGCAGCGTCAGCAACGGATCGCGCAGGAAGGTCGGCGGGAGCAGTCCCGGTGGCACGGCGGCGAGCGCCAGCAGCGTCAGTCGGCGCGTCTCCGGCTCATCGTGCGCCAGGAACGGTAGCAGCCGTGGGGCGAGGGTCGGATTGGCGATCGCCGCCGCCGCCCGCAACCCGGCATGACGCTCCGCAGGATTCCCTTCCACCAGCATCCGCAAGGCCAGTCGCGCCCCGTTCACCAACACCGGATCGGGCGCGGCCCGCAACGCGACCGCCGCCGCAGCCCGCACCGCGAGATCGGGATCGTGCAGCAGAGCCAGATCGTCCGGGATGAACGACCTTGGCGCATGTTCCCCGAGCCAGGCGACAGCCGCGGCACGCTCGGCGGCATCGGGCGAGGAGAGGGCGGCGCGAGCTCGGAGCGCCCCCCCGCCCGCCCCCTGCTGGGGGGAGCCAGGCGTTGGCGATGCCGGAAGCTTCCGCGAAGACCACGGCCCTACGAGCGAACCTTCTCCCCGCAGGATGGGGGGGCCGGGGGAACGCTCCCGTTCATCGCCATTCGTCATTCGTCCTCTCCCCGCCCTCTCCGTGTCTCCGCGCCTCCTGTTCCCGTCCTCCTCACGACTCACGACTCACGACTCGCGACTCGCGACATTCTTGAACGCATCGAGCGCCGCCTGTCGCGCGGCGGCATGATCGACGATCGGCGCGGGATAGTCCGTGCCGATGATGCACCCGGCCTCGCGTTGCACGTCAGCGGGCATCGTCCAGGGCTCGTGGATGAAGCGGGTCGGCACGTTCGCCAGCTCAGGGAGCCAGCGCCGCACGTAGTCGCCAGCGGCGTCATAGCGCTTCCCTTGTAAGGTCGGATTAAAGACGCGGAAATAGGGCTGCGCGTCGGTGCCGACCGACGCAGCCCACTGCCAGCCGCCGTTGTTCGAGGCGAGATCGCCATCGGTCAGGTGATCCATGAAATGGGCCTCGCCGATCGTCCAGTTGGTCAGCAGATGCTTCGTCAGGAACGAGGCGGTGATCATCCTGGCGCGATTATGCATCCAGCCGAGCGCAACGAGTTGTCGCATCGCCGCGTCAACCACCGGGTAGCCGGTCTGCCCGGCACGCCACGCGGCGATCTGCTCCTCGTTGTTACCCCATGACAAATCGACATATTGCGCGTTGAACGACTCGCTCGTGACACGCGGGTGGTGGAATAGGATCTGATAGTAGAAGTCGCGCCAGCAGAGTTCGGAGCGAAAGGTGTCCGCCCCCACCCCGCCGCCGCGTGCGCGAGCCAGCACCTCGACCGGCGACAGCAACCCCCAGTGCAAGTCCTGGCTCAGCCGCGAGGTGCCGTCGTCCGCCAACAGATCCCGCGCCTCGTCGTAGTCGGCCAGGCCGTCGGCAACCCAGGTGTCCAGGCGCAGGCGCGCCGCCGCCTCACCCGGCGTGGGGATGTCGCGCGCGGTCGGCTCGACGGTGCCGAGGATGTCGAGCGCGGAGAGTTGCTCGACGCGGCGGTGCGCGGGCGTTGGAATCTCCTCCGGTGCGGGGAGGACGGCGCGCGGTTGGCGCAATTCCCAACGACGACGATACGGGCTGAAGACGGTGTAGAACTGCTCGTCGTTGCTGCGGATCTCTTCCGGTTCGTGAACCATCAGGCCACGCTTGGCCGAGAAACCGATGCCATCCTTGTCCAACGCCGCTGCGACCCGCCGATCCCGTCCGCGCGCATACGGGCCATAATCGCGCGTGACGTACACCGCGCTCGCCCCGACCTCTTGCGCGAACTCCGCAACAACCGCTTCCGGCCTGCCGACGCGGAGTGTGAGGTAGCTGCCGCGCTGGCACAAGTCGTCGCCGAGCGCCCGCACCGACTCGCGCATGAACCAGAGCCGATTCGGCGCGGGCCAGCGCCCCGCCAGCAACGCCTCATCGAAGACGAACAGCGGTGCCACACGCCGCCCCGCTTGTAACGCCGCCATCAGCGCCGGGTGATCGTGCAGGCGCAGATCGCGCCGGAACCAGACCACGATCGTCCCGTTACCCTCGTTGTCGCGCCCATGCGCCGCTCGCGTACTCATCGCCCTACCCTCTTGGTCGCCCTTGCCCCGCGAGGCGCGCGACAAAGCACGGCCCCCGGCGCACCAGCAACGATAGCATATGCGGGGGGCGGAGCAGGGGGATGGGGGCATCGGCATAATCTCAGCGGCGAGCGGCGGGGAGGGGCAAAGGCGGGGGTAGTGGTCAGAAGGGGTTGGGGGATCGGCATCCGGTTTCATCTGCAACGTGGTGCCTGACGAAGCGCATCGCCTCGCGATAAGCCTAGACGCCCCAGGGTGGCCGTCGCCCCCTGCCAGTCCAGGGGCTTGCCCCGTGCGCGGTCGCGGGGATTCGTGGCCCCAGGTCCGGGAGCCCGAATGCCTCCCGGACCATTCAGCTGCCAACCGCCCCCACACCTACAGGCTCGCATTCACCGCTGAAAACACAACTTATTGTGGAATAGTTGTCTCCAGGCAGAGAAAGCTGCTGCCAGCCCCCCTGGAAGACAATCCCCAAACCTCTTTACAAATTACTTGTCAACTGTTAGAATAGACCCTTGTGTGTTGGCACGGCAGACGCTGTTCTGACACCTTCTTTGTCTGTGGCCGGTGTTGTGGAACCGGCGTCTGTCACCCCCCGGTAGGACCGCAGGGGGTGGCCGTGGAGGTAATCATACGATAAGATGCAGATGCAGCACCTCGTAGTCGATGCGTTCGTTGCCGACGGTCAGCGTCTCGGTGACGTGGCCGCCATCTTCGACTTGCTGGATACGTTGCCCGAACGTATCGGCATGACCAAAATCGCTCCCCCCTACGTCTTTCGCTATAGCGGCGTAAAACCGGAAGACTGGGGAGTGACGGGAGTCGTCATCATCGCCGAGAGCCACATCAGCATCCACACCTTCGCGGAACATAAACGTTTCCACCTCGACGTCTTCAGTTGTAAGCCGTTCGATGTGGAGATGGTGCGTGAGCGAATCACCGACCTCTTCGGGGTCACCGACATGACCGCAGCCGTCGTCCATCGGATCGCCGAACAGGCGCGTGACGAGTGGCATGTCGAGCGGATCGGCCAGCCAGCGCTCGCGTTCGTCGCGGACTAGACGGCGATGGTCTTCGGCCCGCCTCGCACCTTCCTGGGACTGCCACCCGAGCTCAGCGGCTTCGACGCCGCGCGGGTGGTCCTCTTGCCAATCCCTTACGACGCCACGACGTCATACCGGGCTGGTACGCGGGACGGAGCACGAGCGATCATCGACGCATCCAGCCAGATCGAGCTCTACGATGCCGACCTCGACCGGGAACCGGCCGAGGTCGGCATCTTCACGTCCGACGCCCTCGAACCGGAGTTCAGTTCCCCCGCCAGGATGGTCGAGCGCGTGCGCCAGGCGACCGCCGATCTCCTCGACGCGGGCAAGCTGCCGTTCCTGCTCGGCGGCGAACACTCGCTGACCAGCGGCGCGGTCGCCGCCTGCAAGGAGCGCTATCCCGATCTCGGGGTGCTCCACCTCGATGCCCACGCCGATCTGCGCGATGAATACCACGGCACACCGCACAGCCACGCCTGCGCGATGCGGCGTGTGGTCGATCTCGGCTGCCCGCTCACATCGGTCGGGATCCGCAGCCTCTCGGCGGAAGAGGCCGATTTCCGGCGCGGCCCCACGCCGGTCCCGATCACAACGATCCCGGCCTCGCAGATCGCGCGGGTGCGCTACGACGCGGCGCGCCTCGACGCCCTCTGGGATACGATCGCGGCCGGGCTGCCGCCGACGATCTATATCACGGTCGATCTCGATGTCTTCGACCCTTCGTTGATGGAGGCGGTCGGCACGCCCGAGCCGGGCGGTCTCGACTGGTGGGAGGTCACCGGCCTCCTACGCCGTGCCTGCGCCGCACGCCGCGTCGTCGGAGCGGACATCGTCGAACTCGCGCCGGGGGAAGGCCCCGAATCGTGCGCCTTCGCGGCGGCGAAACTGACCTACGCATTGATCGGCTATGCCACCGCCGAGGCGCTGGCGAGCGAAAGTTCGGGGGGCGATGAAGGCACAGGCAGATAGCCGGACCGCGATCACGGCTGCCGAGACGCAGGCGGGGGATAAGCGCGCGGAGATCGTGGGCCTCCTCGCCGGGCTGCGCGATGAGCTGTGGGCGCACGAGCGCAAGCAATACCCGGAGTTGGAAAACGAGCCCGATCCCGAGCCGATTATCCCGATCCCGGCGGCGACGGTCGATGCCCTCGCCCGGCGCTACGAATTGCCGGCGGCCTATCAGACCTTCCTGCAAGCACTCGGGAGGCAAGGTATCGCGCTCTTACCCGGCCCGTTCCAGGAATTGATCGTCTACTCGGCCCCGGAGATCGAGCAGGCGCAGGTCGGGTTTCGCGGGATGCGACCGGGCGACGATAGCTTCGTCGCCCCGCACGGCTGGCGTCGTACCTGGATCGTGATCGCCTATGACAACGGCGACCCCTATTTCATCGATACCTCCAAGCCGCTGCCGGAAGGCGAGTGTCAGATCTGGATGGCGATGCACGGCACCGGCACTTGGGAGCCGCGCCTGGCCGCGTCGAGCCTGGGGCAATTCCTGCGAATCCTGCGCGTCTGGGCACGGATCGTCGTGTCGCATTACGATCCGCAGAACCCCGACGAGCCGCTCGATGACGCCCACTTGCGCCGCCTCACCAACGAAATCACCCAGATCGACGCCAAAGCGGCGGATCATTGGACCATCTAAGTCGTGAGTCGGGAGTCGTAAGATTGTTGCTATAGGGCAGCGCCCGATTAGCAAGCACCCCGTCATGAACATCCTCCCACGACCCACGACCCACGACTCACGACTCACGACTACCCGAGGAGCATCATGGGCGGCCATCACAGCAACCACCGCGAGAGCGACTTCCTTTCCGGGCGACGGATCTTGCCCGAGCCGATCCGCCCCGGGATTTCGGCGGTGGACCTGATCGATTCGGCGTTCATGGCTTACAACGGGCGTAAGCTGCGCGAGGCGTGCCAGCTTTTCGCGCGGCGGATGCTCGAACCGGACGTGACCGTCGGGGTGACGCTGGCCGGTGCTCTCACCCCAGCGGGTCTCGGACTCGCCGCGCTGATCCCGCTGATCGAGGCGGGGTTCATCGACTGGATCGTCTCGACCGGCGCGAACCTCTACCACGACACCCACTTCGGGCTGGCGATGCCGCTGCGCGAGGGGAAGTCGGAGATCGATGACACCAGCCTGCGGGAGGAGAGTGTCATCCGCATCTACGACATCTTCTTCCATTACGATGTGCTGCTCTCGACCGATGCCTTCTACCGCGAACTGATCGCCGCGCCGGAATTCGATCGCCCGATGAGCACCGCCGAATTCCACAACCTGGTCGGCAAATACCTGGCCGAGCGCGAGCGGCTCATCGGCGGCGAGGCTCGCTCGCTCCTGGCGACCGCCTACCGCTGCGGTGTGCCGATCTACACCTCCTCCCCCGGCGATAGCTCGATCGGGATGAATGTCGCCGCCCTCGCGCTCGACGGCTCGCAGTTGCGCTTCGACGCCAGCGCCGACGTGAACGAGACGGCAGCCCTTGTCCTCGACGCGAAGCGCAGCGGCAACAAGAGCGCCGTCTGTATCCTCGGCGGCGGTTCGCCGAAGAACTTCATCCTGCAGACCGAGCCGCACATCCAGGAGGTTTTGGGGATCGACGAGCGGGGCCACGATTATTTCCTGCAAGTGACCGATGCCCGACCCGATACTGGCGGCCTCTCCGGCGCGACCCCGAGCGAGGCGGTCAGTTGGGGCAAAATCGATCCCGATCAGCTGAACGACTCGGTTGTCTGTTATGTAGACTCGACCGTCGCCCTGCCGCTGCTCACCGCCTACGCCCTCGGCACCCGCGAGCCGCGCCCCCTGAAGCGCCTCTACGACCGTCGCGAGGCGATGATGCGGACCTTGCAGGACGAATACCTGCGCGGTCGCGCCGCCCGCGACGAGCGTGCCCACGAGGCGGATTTGCATGAGCAACGGGGCGAAGTAAGCGGCCGGTAGGCAATAATACCCCACGGACATACCGCCACAGGGGATATTCAGGCGCTGCGGCGGCGCGCTCACCTCACCGTTCAGCGTATCGGACCTTCCGGGGGCGGATCACGCCCAGTTGGAGGGTCCGATAGGGCGAGGAACAGTCGCGCCAGCCGACACAAGCTGTGACTTACCGCTGTTCCTCGATCCGAGCGCTACGCGGGGCGCATAGTCCTTGTCGCCACCGTCGAGGAACCCTAGCACGAGGCTGCCAGTCTACTTGCGAGCAGTCTCGACATCGTTCCAACCGCCCCAAGAGCGTGTCCAGCCATCCGTTTGCCAACGCCAAATGCCATGCAGCGCGAGCCCTACCAGGGGCGCACCGATGACCCAGGCCCAGAATTGCTCACGTTTGGTGCGCCAGAGAAAGCCGAGACCGGTCAGAAAGACCATCCACTTCGTCACCCGGAACCAGAGCGGCTGAGCATTTTTCGAGAAAGCGACTCGTAATTCGCGCTTGATCTGCTGCAACATCTCGACACCTCACATTGCATCTTGCGCCCATACAGGGGTTATGCTCGCATAAGTACAGTCACTTCGACTAAATTATTCTTTAGCCAAGCCTAAATATACCAGCCAGCCGCTCAAAAGTCGAGAGCTCATTCGCCGCCGTCTTTCTCGAAAACCGCTCATAGCACGGCGGGATCGTCTGAAGCCATGCGATCGACCCGCCAACACGCCTGCATATGCCGGGCCTGTAACAGGGCCGCCGTGAAAATCAAGCGCGGGCTGTATACGCCATGAGCCCAACCCATCCCTACGGCGAGAGTTCTCGCGGGCTCGGCTAGCAACTACTTCGCTTCTGCCGCGCATAGTGCCGCCGCACGCGCTCGCGGTTGCCGCAATCGCGCGTATCGCACCAGCGGCGACTGCCGTTGCGGCTAGTATCGAGGAACAGCCAGCCACAGCCCGTACCGGCACACTCGCGCACCCGCACCCGGTCTGCTGACGTCAGCAACTCCGCCGCCGACCGCACGACCGGCCAGAGCGGACGAGTGAAACGCTCGCCCCCGTCAACCCACTCCCACGTCGGACCCGTTGCACTCGCCGAGAGACGGAGATGCCCCAGCGCCTCCGTCAACGCGCCATTAAGTGTGGACAGCGCGTCGTCCGGCAGCGGTCGCCCGGCGGCGAGCGCGGAGAAGAGGTGATAGATCGCCTCGCGCACGGCAATAGTCTCGGCCAATGCCATGTTCGCATCATCGGGTTGCGCGGCGGCGGCAACGGTGAGTCGATCGGCTTGCACCGGGGCGAGCGCACCGGTCTGCCGCGCCCAAGCGAGCAGACGCCGATAGCTCGTCAGGCGCTCC
>DATCMP010000784.1:0-9149 GCA_036563365.1 Thermomicrobiales bacterium | reverse complement strand
GCCATCATGACCCTCTTCGCGCAGCAAGGGGCGGTGGCGATCGAGAATGCCCGCCTCCATGAACAGGGGCGCGTGCTGGCCGTCGCCGAGGAACGGAACCGGATGGCGCGCGAGATCCATGATACCCTGGCCCAAGGTTTCACCGGGATCATCCTCCAACTCCAGGTCGCGGAAAGCTTGCTTGATGGCGAAGAGCCGGCCGCGCGCGAGCGCCTGAGCCGCGCGCAGGAACTGGCCCGTTCCAGCCTGCGCGAGGCGCGACGCTCGGTCTGGAACCTGCGCCCCAGCTCGCTCCAGGGGCGATCGCTCGCCGAGGCGTTGGCCGCGCATCTCAGCGAATGGGGCGAACACACGGGGATCACCGCGCGATTCTTTGTCGAAGGCGCGCCACGCCCCCTCGCCCCGGAGACGGAGGAGACCCTTTTGCGCGTCGCTCAGGAAGCGCTGAACAACACGTATAAACATGCAGCGGCGCGTCGCGTCGAGGTGACCCTCTCGATCGAGCCCGCGTCCGTCCGGTTAGCGATCCGCGACGATGGCGCGGGGATCGGCGGGAGTCATGAACGCGGCGAGGGGAGCGGGTTCGGCCTCGTCAGTATGCGCGAACGGGTAACGCGGCTCAATGGTAGCTTCGACATCGAGAGCGCCCCGGAGCAGGGGACGTGCGTCCGGGCCACGGTCGCCGATCACGGACCACCGGCGCGACGAGCGCCGGGGAGCGTCCCGGTATGAGGTTCGAGCGCTCATTCCAGGCGGGTCCAGACAGACACGCGGGTCTATCCTGATCATAGACGACGATAGACGGATCACGACTCACGAGAGAAGAAGGGGTACGGGGTGGCAGAGAATATCCGGGTCGTGATTGCCGACGATCATCCGGTCGTGCGCGAGGGATTGGCGGCGATGCTCTCGCGCCAGCCGGATATCGACGTGGTGGGCGAGGCGGTCGATGGGATCGAGGCGGTCGAACGAGCGGGGGATCTCGCGCCCGATGTGATCTTGATGGATCTCCAGATGCCCCGGCTCGGGGGCGTCGAAGCGATCAAACAGATCCGCGAACGTTTCCCGAAGGTACAGCTGATCGTGCTGACCACCTATGGCGACGATGACTCGATCTTCCAGGGGATCGCAGCGGGGGCGCGAGGTTATTTGCTGAAAGATGCGCCGCGCGATGAACTTTTCCGCGCGGTGCGGGCGGTGGCTCGCGGCGAATCGCTGCTGCAACCGGCGGTCGCCACCCGGCTGCTCGATCGGTTCGCCCGTCCGCGGGTCGAACCAGCAAAGGAGATCCTGACCGAGCGCGAGTTGGACGTCCTGCGCCTGCTGGCGAAAGGCTCTGCGAACAAACAGATCGGTGTACACCTCCATATCAGCGAGAGTACCGTCAAAACGCACGTCGCCAATATCTTCCAGAAGCTCGAGGTGACCGACCGCACCGAGGCGGTGACCGTCGCCCTCTCGCGCGGGCTGATCACGCTCTGAATCGGCGCGTGTGGGGCGAGCCGAAGGGTCCCACCAACTCAGGGCTGCGCCTGTTCCTCGCTATGCCGGTTCGCTGATGATCGCGAACGGTCGGCCCACAACATGGGTCAGGATAACGGTCAGCGGGCGCGGCCCCCGGCCGCGCAATTGCCGCGCCAGTCGATCGGTGTCGAGCGGCGAGCCACGTTTCTTGACGGTGACCTCGCCCGCATCGAGGGCGCGCAGGCGTGCAGTGAGGCGTTTCAGGCTGAATGGCAACGCCTCCGCGACCCGATATGCCCGCGCGAATGGTGTCGGTGTTAACCGATCGGCGGTCAGATAAGCAATGTCGGGGTCGAGCTTGGTCGCGCCGAGGTGCTGCGCCAGATCTTCGACCAAGCCCGCCCGGATCACCGCCGGGTCCGGCTCATAGAGGATAGCACCGGGGGGGCCGATGGCGATCGTGCCGCCGATCTCCCCTTCTCCCGTCAGCGTGGCCCCGGCAGGCAGGACCGTCGCGCGGCGCGCGACGCCACGTAGCGGCCCGAACCACAGCACACCTTCCTTCAGCGTGCCCCCTTCCGAGATGAACTCGATCTCGGCATCGTTTGCGGCGGGCCATTCTTCCCGTACGATCCCCGGCGATACCTTAACGCCGAGCGCGGGGACCACCTCACGCCAACGGAGGATCGCCGCCAACGGCGGCTGATAGGCGGCGGTGGTGAACACGCGCCGACCGTCGGCGGCGCGACGGCCTGGATCGCAGAAGAGGGCGTCGGTGTGCGGCGGCGAGAACCGCGTCAGATCGGCCCGAATCGGCACGATCCGCTCGGCGTAGCCGTAGGCACGCGCATTCTCGCGCAGGATCGCCAGCCGCAACGGATCGCGATCGATCGCCAGGACCGCGTGCGCCGCGGCCAGCGCGAGCGCGTCACCGCCGATCCCGCAGGCGAGATCGGCGACCGGCCCGAACGGGGCATAGCGCCGCGCACGGTGCGCCGCGATCGTCTCCCCGGTCGCCTGTTCCAGGGCGTCCCGCGTGAAATACATCGTCGCGGCCCGCGCGAACTTCCCACTTGCCAGCGCCCGACGTCGCAGCGTCGCTTGCTCCCACGCCGCTGCGGCGACTTCGGGCGACGCAACTCGGCGCAGCCGCGTCAAGGCCGTTAGCGCCGCCGTCCCCGCCGCTTCCAGCCGCTCGGCCTCTGCGAGGGTCACCTGACCGGCGGTGGTGAGTAACAGACGAAAAGACGCAAGATCCAAACGAGAATCCCTTCATCGATCGCCTCGGGCGGGGGCGATTTAGATCCACGCCACCAGACCATGAACAATCGCTTGCTGATGCGACATAAGCGCCGCGAGCGTCGCTAGCTCGTCGGCGCGCTAGTCATGCGATTGCTGCGTACGTACCATCGCTTGACGAAAAGTCGATCTGCCGCTATAGTGCAATTCGCTTTGCACAATTGAAGCAGCGAGCGTCTGCATAGGGTACCACTGCGTGAGGGCACGCGGGGATAAAATGGCGGGGATGAAGCGTAACGACTCGGCACGTCAGCGTCGCTCGTTCGGGAGTAACGGTCGATCATCTGCCCCACACCGACGCGATCTCCCCTTACCATTCTTACTCATCATGGCGGTCGGTGCTGTCGCCGCCGACCGCCTGGGCCGTCGCGGACTGCTGTTGCTCATCCCCGGGTTACTCGTCTGCCTTGCGCTCGGCACCATCGGCCCGCGGTTGGCCGGGAGATCGGGCGAGGCAGTACCTACGATCACCCCGACAGAAAACGTGGCCCTCATTGCCCCGCCAACCGAAGCGGCCCCCCCCATCCAGGTAACGCAGGAAGTCCCGAAGCCAAACGCAGCGGCCAACCTCCCGGCGAGTACGGCGGAGCCAATGGTGCCGCCAACCGCGGTGGCAGTACCCACCGGGCTCGGTGGACAACCGAAGGGATTTACACCCACGATCGCGCCGATCGTCGCGCCGATGGCGGGCATCACCGCGACATTACCGGCGCAACCCCGCGGTACGACGGTCATCCCGATCCTGATGTACCACTACGTACGCGCCGTCGCCGACCCGAAAGATCAGGTCGGGATTAATCTCTCGGTGAAGCCCGAGCTTTTCGACGCGCAGATGCAATACCTGGCCGATAAAGGGTATACCACGCTCACGATGCAGGAAGTCTACGAGATTCTCAATGGGCAGAAGACCCTACCGGCCAAGCCGATCGCGCTGACCTTCGATGATGGCTACCGCGACTTTTACACGAATGCCTGGCCGATCCTGCACAAGCACAACTTCAAAGCCACGAATTATGTCATCACCGACTTCATCGGTTGGGATGCCTACATGACCTGGCCGATGTTGCAGGAACTTGACGCGACCGGGCAAATCGAACTCGGCGCGCATACCCGCTCGCACGCCGACCTTCGCACGTTGAGTAACGAGCGGCGTTGGGACGAGATCATCGGCAGCAAGTCGATCCTGGAGCAAGGGCTCGGGCATCCGATCGGCGCGTTCTGCTACCCGGCGGGCTTCTACAACGCGGCAGTCATCGCCGATGTCAGACGGGCGAAATTCCTCACCGCCACCACCGTGGCCGCGGGCACGAAGCAGAACCTCCAGTCGGCGTATGAGATGCCCCGCGTCCGAGTCAACGGGCCGGATACGCTTGCGACATGGGCGAGTAAACTTCCGTAACGCCCTCCCGTGACGCTTCGGCGGCGAGAAAGACGCGCTCAGCGATCGGGGTCCGCGAGGGACGCCTGTTGGGTATGACCATCGCCCCCAGGAGACATCACCCGTAAGCGCACTGTCGGGGCGGCAAGGAGCGCTCGTGCCGATGAGCCGCGCGCTACTGGTGAAACCGCTGCGCCATCGGCACCGGGATGTCGTCTACCCGGAGTGCCTAGCAACAAAACACCCCGACGACGATGCCGCCAAGGGTACACCGAGACACCCCGGCTAGAGTTCGGCGAAGATGGGCGGGAAGTCAAATCCGACGAGCGCGACGGCGCGTCCGGCTAGACGTTCCTGGTGGCGAGAACCTCACGCGCCGGGCGGCGATCCCCCGTGCAGCTGATCCGTCGCGGCGCGTCGAGATATTGGATCGTGAAGCCGAGCGCGGTATAGAGCTCGACGATCCTGGGCGTCGCCTGATTGGAGAGAAGCGTCGGGCCGGGGTGGCGGGCCAGCCAGTTGGCCAGGCGCACCTGATCGTCCCAGCCGAACCCTTCTTTCGTGTACTGCGTGAACTCGACATCGTAGGGCGGATCGGCGTAGACGAAATCGCGCGGTTCGAGCGCCAGCGCGTCGAACGAGCCGGTGCTGAATTCCCAGCGCGAGAAGGCCGCGCGATACGGCGAGAAGTCGGTCGCGTAGTTGATCGTCTTATAGCGCCCGAATGGGACGTTGTACTCACCCTTACTGTTGAAACGGCAGAGGCCGTTGTAGCCGGTGCGGTTGAGGTAATAGAAGAGTTGCGCCGCCTCGTCGCTCCGCGCCTCGCCAGCGGCGATCAGCTGATTGAAACGCTGGCGATAGCGGTAATACAGCGCAGAGTCGTAGCTTACGGGGATGGTGAGCTGCAAGCCCGACTTCAACCGACGATAGAAGTTGATCGTGTGCGGATTGATGTCGTTGAGCAGGGCGCGACCGGGCGACAGGCCGAGCGCGATCGCCAGGCCGCCGCAAAGGGGCTCGACAAGACGGCGATCGCGAAAGCGCGCCCACAGCGGTTGCAGGTGCGGCACGAGCCAGCGTTTCCCGCCCACCCATTTCAATGGGGGCCGGACTGCGGCGGTGTCTCTACCGACGTGGGCGGTGGCGGCCGACCCACGTCTTCTTGTTGTTGTCTGTACGGACACTAATTATCCTACCCTCCTCCGTAGGATACGCATAAATCGCTTGCTTGGCTAGATGTCCGTGCGGGCAATTTCGACTGGCCGCCAGAGATCGGTGAAGCGGGCAACAAAAAGATCGTGGCGGGTCGGCCGGCCCGCCACGATCTGATGGAAGCATCGTGAGATAAATCCGGGGTTAGCCTTTCACGGCCCCTGCCGTCAGGCCCGCCAGGATCTTGCGCTGGAAGATCAGCACCAACACCACGATCGGCACGGTGACGATCACCGTCGCGGCCATGATCGAGCCCCACGGCACCTCGAAGCCGCTGCCCGTCGTGCCGGCGAAGTTCGCGATCGCTGGCGGCACGGTGCGATGCTCGGGGGTCTGGGTGAACGAAACCGCGAAGAGGAACTCGTTCCAGGCACCGATGAAGGCGAGTAAGCCGGTCGTCACCAGCCCAGGGCCAGCGAGGGGCAGCAACACCTTATAGAACGTCTGGAACGGTGTCGCGCCATCGACGTACGCCGCCTCTTCGAGGGCGGCGGGGAGTTGCCGGAAGAAGCTGGTCAGCACCCAGACGGTGAACGGCAGGGTGAAGACGAGATAGGTCAGGACCAGGGAGCCGAGGCGATTGTACAACCCGAACTGGTTGACCATCTGGAAGAGCGAGCCGAGGATGGCGATCTGCGGGAACATCGTCATCGAGAGGACGAGATAGAGGACCGGCGTGCGGCCCTTGAACTTGAACCGCCCCAACGCATAGGCGGCGAACGCCCCGACGATCAGCGCGAGGAGCGTCACCGAGAGGGCGACGATCGTCGAGTTGATCAAGGCGCGCTGGAACTGCGGATTTTGGAAGACCAGGCGGAAATTTTCGAAGGTCGGACTCGAGGGGAAGTATTTCACCGGGGTCGCCGTCAACTGATCGGTCGGCATCAGCGACGAGCGGATCGCCCAGTAGAATGGTATCAGCGTATAGAGCAGGATGATCGCCACCAGGATGTAGAAGATACCGCGCGCGAGGATCTGGCCGATGCTAAACTTGCGACCCTGCTCCTCGCGTCGCGCTGCGGTGGTATTCGCCGTCACGCTGGTTGCCATCTTAGGACTCCTCCACCTTCAGGAAGGTGACGTAGGCGATGACGAACACCGCGATGATCGCGAAGATCGCCACGCTGATCGCCGAGCCGTAGCCGAGGTCGGAGAAGGCGACGATATTATTCTGCGCGTAGATCGACATCGTTTGCGTATCCGGGCGCGAACCGAACATCACGAAGATGACGTCGAAAACGCGCAGGGCATCGAGTGTACGGAAGATCAGCGTGACCAGGATGGCCGGTCGCAACAGGGGCAAGGTTATCTGGGCGAACTGCTGCCAGCCACTGGCCCCATCGATCCTGGCCGCCTCGTACACATCTTCCGGGATGACCTGTAGGCCAGCCAGCAGGAGCAAGGCCACGAACGGCGTCGTTTTCCAGATATCGACCGCCGCGACCGCCCACAGCGAGGTAGATGGCTGGGCGATGAAGGCGACCGGGCTATCCAGGATGCCGACTTTGCGAACGAGGAAGTCGTTGATCGGGCCGTAGATGTCGTTGTACATCCACTTCCACATCTGCGCCGAGACTACGGTCGGGATCGCCCAGGGCACCAGCATCGCGGTACGCATCAAGCCCCGACCCTTGAAGTTGGAGTTGATCACGAGGGCGATGACGAGCCCGAGCAGAAACTCGAAGACCACGGTGATCGCCGTGAACTTCACGGTCGTCCAGATCGACGTGCGAAACGTCTCGTCTTGGGCAAGATCCTGATAGTTACGCAAGCCGACGAAGTTGGGCGCGACACCGCTCGCTAACCTAGCATCGGTGAAACTCTGATAGATCGTCTGGAGGAGCGGATAGATAGCGACGAACGCGATCAATAGCAGGGTCGGCGTCAGAAGGGCCCACGCGAGGCGTGTCTTGCTCCGATCGAAGCTCGTCGTCCCGCCCCGACGCAGATTCGTTATTTGCTCGCCGGAACTTACGGCGGGTTGAACAGTTTGGCTCATACCATACCCCCGAAAGGCGGCGCGGGGGGAGCGTGCCCCCCCCGCCGTCGGTATCCCTATCTCACGCGTGCGACACACGCGGTATGAGCGACCGTGGCTACCGTACGAGGCGTGCCAATTGTCCCTGTGCCGCTTGCAACTGCGCCTGGGCATCCTGACCGTTCAGGATGGCGTTGAACGCCTGGAACATGATTGTGGATCCCTGGTTGTAGTTGGCCCCGAGCGCATTCGACGGGCGCACGACGCGCTGCACGCTGCTCAAGTTCTTGAGGAACGGCTGATTCTTCTGCACGTCCGGGTCGTCGGACACGCTCTGGTATAGCGGCACATAGGTGCCGTTGACCGCGCGGAACTTCGAAATTTCCTCGCTGGTCATGTAGCGGACGAACTCGATCGCCGCATCCGGGGCCTTGGAAAACCGCGAGACGCCGAGTTGCCAGCCGCCGAGAGTACCGACCGGCGGATTGTTCCCCGTCACCGGCAGCGGCGCGACGTCGAACTTGTCCTTGGTGGCATCGGCGGTCTGCGCCAACTGGTACATATACGGCCAGTTGCGGACGAAGACCGCGTTGCCGCCCGTGAATGCCTGCGCCGTCTCGTCTTCTTGGTAGGAGGTGACGCCCTTCGGCGCGCTCGTCCCGACCCAGCCTTTCGCCTTATTGAGGATCGCCACCGCCTGGGGATTATTGAACGTCACGTTCTTGCCATCGAGTAATGTACCGCCGCCGGAGCTGGCGATCCACTCCAGCGCGTTACAGGTCAACCCTTCGTAGGCGTTGCCCTGGAAGATGAAGCCCTGCAAGTTCGGGTTGCTGCCCTTCTCGCCCTCGACGATCTTCTTCGCCGCCGCATCGAGTTCGTCCCAGGTCTTCGGCACCGCGACGCTGTACTTCTGGAGGAGATCCTTGCGATAGTAGAGCATCCCGAAGTCGCCGAAGTACGGGAACCCGACGAGCTTCCCATCGACGGTATTGTTCTGGACGATGCTCGGGATCGCCTTCTTCGCCTGATCGCCGAGTTTGGCGGTCAGATCGAGCAAGTTCGGCGCGAACGCCGCCGGCCAGATGACGTCGATCATCATCACATCGAGGTCACCCGACTGCGCCTGGAAGAAGCGCTGATAGGTCGAGTAGGTCTCCGTCGCGCTCGTCGGCTTGCCGACGACATTGACCGCGATCCCGGTATCCTGGGTGAACTTCTGCGCCAGCGCCACATCGAGCTGATTGCCGATGCCGCTGGCATCGGCGTAGTAGGTCAGCCTCGCACCGGAATACTGCTTCGCCTGCGCGGCGTTCGGCACCGGTGGGGGGCTCTGCAAGGTGTACTGATACGCGCCGCCGCTGGCGCGGGTCGCCGTAGCGGAGCCGCCGGTCGCCGTGCTCGTGCGGGTGGCCGTGGAGGCCGCGCCGCTCGTTGCGGTAGAAACACCGCCCGGCGCGGTCGATGCAGTAGCGGCGCGAGTCGCGGCGGTCGGGGCAGCCGCCGCGCCCGTGCTCGGCGCGGCCGACGCCGCGGTACTCGGTGCCGCCGAGGGTGCCGTAGATGCGCCCGTGCTGGCACCGGTGCCGGTCGTCGCCGTACCGCCGCCACCGCCGCAGGCGGCCAGGAAAGCGCCGATCGCCGAGGCGGAAAGGCCGAGTGCGGCGGCGCGCATCATGAAGTCACGCCGCGAGAGTCGCCCGCTCGCCAGATCACCGATCAACTGTCGGCGCGTCATCGGTTGTTGTTCGTTAGACACAAGAGCCTCCTTCAACAATCCACTCATCCAATGCCGCTATGCGATTCCCCCAGTAG
>DATCMP010000781.1:0-4621 GCA_036563365.1 Thermomicrobiales bacterium | reverse complement strand
ATGCCAATCCTGGCGGCGTGCGGGACGGACCTTGCGGCACCCGCCGCATCGACGGCACCCTCGGCCGCGCCATCGAGCGCCCCGGCGGGTGGCGCATCCGCCGCACCATCGAGCGCAGCTTCGGCGGCTCCATCGGCGCGCCCGGCCACGGCGAGTGCGGCTGCGGGTGCTTCGGCTGCGCCCGCCGCGTCCGGTGCGCCCGCCGCGACGGCGACCCCGGCCCCGACCCCGACGGTGATCGCGGGGATCCCGCGAGCGAAATCGTCCGCGAAGGTGACGGGTAAATACCAGTTCATCCAGAACCAGGACTTTCACCCTGACCACAACGCCTTCCTCCGCGGGGAGATCCAAGAGTTCTGTAAAACCCAAGGATGGAATCTCGACATCTCGTATGCTTCTGGCTTCACCGGCAGCGGCGATCTCCTGACGACGCTGGTCGGGGCGGTGCAGGCGGGTAACGCGCCCGACGCCTTCTTCCACGACATCGGCGTTCGCAATTTCCAGGCACAGGGCGTCTTCGAACCGGTGTCCGATATTGTCAAGGAGTCGATCGGCAAGTATGGTGCGACCTACCCCGGCTACGAAGCGAGCACCCTCTTCGACAACGAGTGGTGGGGGTTGCCCTTCTACGGGCGGGCGGGCGGTGCCTATGTCCGGGCCGACATCTTCAAGAAGTTCGGTCTCGATCCGCTGAAGGATTGCGCCACCTACGACAAGATGCGCGAGACGGCGCTGAAAATCTCCGATCCAGACAATAAGAGCTGGGGGTGGGGGTTGACGGTCAATCGTTCCGGCGACGGTACGACTAACGTGCAGCAACCGCTCCTGCGCTTCGGTAGCCAGTTGCAGGACAAAGACGGGCAGAAGGTGACGTTCAACTCGCCGGAAACGATCGCCGGGTTGAAGTGGATCAAAGAGACCTACACCGACCCGAAGTGGGCGAAGATGTTGCCACCGGGCGTCAACTCCTGGACCGACACCTCGAACAACGAGGCGTTCCTGGCTGGTACGATCTCGATCACCGATAACGCCGGGACGATGTACGCCAAGGCGGTTTTCGACAAGGTTCCGTTCGCCGACCAGATCATGTTCATCCCGCGCCCGGCGCGGAACAGCGATAATAAGGTCCTCGACTCGCTGGCTGGTGCGCGGCTCCACGTCGTCAAAGGTTCGAAGAATAAGGAGGCCTCCTACGACCTCTTCCGCCACTTGATCTCCGAGCCGGTACAGAACCAGCTGCTGGTTACCTCGCCGGGCTACGTCCTGCCGCCATTCAAGAATGCCTGGAAGAGCGACCTGGTCCAGAAATATCCGAACGCGAAGAACTCCGAGCCGTTGGCGTATCCGGCCGAGCTCTTCACCGGCCTGCGCCACCCCGGCCCGCTGACCCCGGCGGTGGACGCCATCGGTGGCGGGAATTACTACACCGATATGGCCGCCGAGGTCCTGCAAGGGAAGCCGATCGAGGATGTCGTCAAGGACTATACCAATCGGTTCATCCAGATCTTCAAGGACTTCGGGCTCAAAGGAAGCTGACGCACCGGGCTCGGTTGCGGATCGATCGCCGCTGGCGTTACGCCAGCGGCGATCGACGACGAAAGGAGCGGAGCTATGGCACTCGAGTCGGCGCGTGGCGCCCCCCCCTCAACACGCACCACCCAGCGCACCGGCGGATTCCGGGCGGCGTCGAAGCGCCTCTTGGGGCCGGATTGGGCGGTCGCGTTCGTCTTCGCGGCTCCGCTGGTGATCCTGCTCTTCGGGTTGATCGGCTGGCCGCTGCTCCAGGCGGTTTATCTCAGCTTCTTCCGTGTGGTCGGGGTGCGCAACAACGGCTTCGCCGGGTTGGAAAATTATCAACGACTCTGGGGCGATACGCAGTTCCGCGAGGCGGTGGTCCACACCGTCAAGTTCGCGGTGATCTCCGTCTTCTTCAAATTCTGGGTCGGCCTGGCGGCGGCGCTGATGTTGCACAACATCAAGCGCTTCCGCAGCGTTTTCACCGGGCTGGTCCTGCTCCCCTGGATCATCCCGGAAGTCGTCGCGGCGCTGACCTGGCGCGGCCTCTACGACCCGGTTTTCGGCGGGATCAATCAACTGCTGCTGGCGCTGGGGGTGATCACCAAGGGGATCGCCTGGACCGGCGATTACAACTTGGCCCTGCCCGCGGTGATCCTGGTGAATGTCTGGAAGGGGATCCCCTTCTTCACCCTCACCCTCCTCGCCGGGCTGAAGGGGATCGATGCCGAGCTGTACGACGCGGCGGCGGTGGACGGGGCCAACTCCTGGCAGCGCTTCCTCAACATCACCCTGCCGGGCTTGCGCTACGTGATCATCGTTGCCTGCCTCCTCTCGCTGATCTTCACCCTGAACGCCTTCGGCCTGATCTACCTGCTGACGGGCGGCGGGCCGGGCGGCGCGACGCGCGTCTTCTCCATCCTGGCCTACGAGGTCTTCAACGAGCGCCGCTACAGCCTAGCGACCGCCGTGGCGATGGCGATCGTCCCCGCACTGCTGGTGCTGATCGTGATCCTCGGGAAGTACATGCGCGGCGATCCAGGTCGCTTGGAGGCGAAGGAGAGCACCCTGTCCAGGATCGGCAACTGGGCGCTGCTGGCGTTGATCACCGTCATCAGCCTGGCGATGCTGGTGTCGATGCTCCCACTCGCGCTCCTGCCGGTGCTGCTGGCGGCGATCGTCGGCGTCGCTTTCCTGGTACGCGGCGATCGCTTGGGCAAGACCAGCGGCGACGTGAACATGGCTTGGCTACGCTGGACGGTGATCCTGCTCGGGGCGGGCGCGCTCTCGATCCTGGTCTTCAGCTTGCCGTTCTTCGTCGTTGCGTTGGCGCTGTTCGCCATCGTCCAGGGTGGCCTAATCGATTACCTGACGAGCAACTTCCGTCGCGGTCAGCGGCAAGATGCCACCACGTTGAGCACCGCCGACTATCAGCGCAAGCTGGCGAGGGTGAAACGGACCGCGCGGCTCAGTTCGCTCGGCATTGGGGTAGCCCTCGGCCTGCTCCTCCTCTTCGAGCTGTTCCCCTTCTACTGGGTCATCGTCACGGCATTGAAGACCGACACGCAGATCCGCGAGTTCAAGTCGGTCTTCTGGCCCGCGCCGTTCTCGGTCGAGAACTTCCGCTACATGTTGCAGGACACGCAGTTCGTGCGCTGGTTCTGGAACTCGACCCAGGTGGCCCTGGTGAGCTGCCTCGTCTCGGTGATGGTCGGCGCGTTGGGGGCCTACGCCCTCGTGCGGCTGAAGTGGCGCTTCGCGGGCTTCCTGTCCACCGCGATCCTCTTCACCTACCTGCTGCCGGGGATCATCATCCTGATCCCGCTCTACCAGATCTTCACGAACCTGAAGATCATCAACACCCTCCAGGTGCTGATGATCGCCTACCCGACCTTCGGCCTGCCGTTCGCCTGCTGGCTGCTGATGGGCTACTACCGGGCGATCCCCTCGGAATTGGAAGAAGCGGCCCAGATCGACGGCTGCAACCACTTCCAGGCGTTCTTCCGGGTGATCCTGCCGCTGACGCTGCCCGCGCTGCTGACGGTGGCCCTCTTCGCGCTGACCGGGGCGTTCAACGACTTCCTCTTCGCCTACATCTTCGTCCGCCCCGAGTCGCTGACGACCCTGGCCGTCGGGCTCGGCAAGATGGTGATCGGCGACATCTTCCCGTTCGGCAAGATGGCCGCCGCGTCGATCATGATGGCCGTGCCGGTCACCGCCGTCTACATGCTGGCGCAACGCTTCATGGTCGAGGGTCTGACCGCCGGGTCCGTGAAGGGGTGATGACGAGTGACGAGTGACGAGTGACGAATAAGTACGAATGACCGAATCGCGTTAGAATGCGCGAGGGGTCCAATTCGTCGTTCGTCACTCGTCATTACAGGAGGTGGCATGACCGCAACAGCCGTACCGGTGTTGGGCGTGAACGACCAGTTCAAGGTCAGTGTCGAGGAAGTGAAGGCGGCGAAAGGGGCGGCCCCGTGGGGGCACCGGATCGCCGTTAATGAGCACTACAACATCACGGTGATCTGCCAGGATCCGGGACACCAGAACGATTGGCACTATCACCTGACCCCGGAGATCTGGTACATCTACGAGGGCGAGCTGTCGTGGACCCTCGAAGGGCAGAGGGACAACCCGATCCACGTCAAGGCGGGCGACTTCATCATCGCCCCGCCGAATACCTATCACTTCATCCAGGTTCACGGTGACAAGCCGTCGATCCGGATCGCGATCACGCCGGAGGGCGAGTACCACCGCTACGACCGCGAGAACAAGCCCGAGGCCCCCGCCGGTGCCCGCCTCGGCCCTTCATAGGGGAACGTCCGCTGCACTGCTACGGTGACCCTGCCCTGGCCCTCGCGAACAGAGGGCCGGGGCAGTCTTGTGTGCCCGGTGTGATGGGCATATGGGCTCCGCAGGGGGCTGCTTAGAGCGGGTTGCGGAATGGTTGCGCCCGGTGGTAGGCTGTTGCCATGGGAGCATACCCGACGGATCTGCGCGAGCGGGTCATGGCGGCGGTGGATGCGGGGATGCCGCGCGCGGAGGCGGCGCGCACCTTCCGCGTCTCGGTGGCGACGATCAAGCGGTATCGGCAGCGGCGGCG
>DATCMP010000779.1:0-7183 GCA_036563365.1 Thermomicrobiales bacterium | reverse complement strand
CCGACGGCCCGCCGTTGGTCAGTAGGGCGACCAGCGCGTAGGCGTTCAGGCTGAAGAGGATCGACAGCAGCGCGGCCACGCCGAGGACGTAGCGCAGGCCCGGCAGCGTGACATGGCGGAAGCGCTGCCAGCTATTCGCGCCATCGACCGCCGCCGCGTCGTAGAGCGCGCGGTCGATGGCCTGGAGCCCCGCCAGGAGGAGGATGGCGAAGAAGGGCGCCCCTTTCCAGATATTGACGAGGCTGACCGCCGACAGCGCCGTCGCGCGGTCGAGCCAGACGATCGGATGCGCCGGGGTGCTTAGCCCGAGCGCCAGCAGCCCCTGGTTCAGCGCACCGTTGATCGGATCGTAGAGGCCGCGCCAGGTCAGCGCCGCCACGACATCCGGCACGACCCAGGGGAGGATGACGAGCCCGGTGAGGACCCCTCGCCGACGCGGCGCGGCGCGACCGAGCAGGAGCGCGGTGATGAGCCCGAGCAAGCATTGCCCCGCGAGGGAGATGGTGACGAACCTGGCGGTGAGGAGCAACATCTCCCGGTAGTCGGGGGCTTGCCAGAGGCGGGCATAGTTCTCCAGGCCGACGAATCCGCGCATCCGCCGCCCGACCGCGTCGGTGAAACTCAACCGTATCGCCATGATGAGCGGATAGCCGAGCAGCCCGAACAGCAGGAACACGAGCGGACCCACGAAGCGATAGGCGACCGCCCAATCGCGCCCCAAGATCCGCCCCGCGCGCCACCGGGATCGACCCTCCCGCCTCGTGTCGCGTTGCGGTCCCGGTATGCGCCGAGCGGGGCGCACGGTCATCGGCGTTCTCCTCGCGGATGGTAGCTGGCGCAATCGGTCGCGTATCGCCTCGCCGACAGCATAGCATCTTTTCTCCGGCCCTTGCGCCGGTGCTGTCGTCTCGCGCGGCGCTGCGATCATCCGGGCGGAGGGCGGAAGGGCGGAAGGCGGAAGGGGAGGGTGGAGGGTGGAGGGGGAGGGCTAGCCCACCGCAGAGACGCGGAGGACGCAGCGGTCCGCAGAGAAAAAACGAGACGATATATCGTCCTCTCTGAGGTTATTTCCCCCGTTTGAAGACCTGGGTGATACGGGTGAGGAGATCTGGCTTGGGCTCGGCGTCGCTGAGGACGCCGAGGAAACGTTCGGCGAAGTGATCGAATTCGCGCGAGAGGATCGTGACGTCGGTGCGGCGCGGGTCGCTGGGGCGCGGGCGGGCGCTGACCTCGACGCCGCCGCCACCACCGGCGAAGCCGATCTCGCTGAGGGAATCTTTCGCGAGGGCCAGGCCGACCTCGCCGGACGGCCCGAAGTACGCCCGCGCCATGTGGAGGACGCGGCGCGGTGGCAAGGTCGTCTCTTTGCCGTAACGCGCCATCGTACGTGCCTCCGTGCCGGATAGTGGACGTGCGCCGGGCGGGATACGATCGCCCGCCGCTGTGGGGGCTAGGCACGGCGGGCGCACCGGCCTTGTTTCCGGTGCGCCCGCCCGTGGTAATGAGGCGGAAGGACCTCGCCGATCGCTCAGCGGTAGGTCAAACCGTCGCTCAGATCGCGCATGGTGCGCGGGGTCTGGTCAAGAGCGGGTACCCACGCCCGATCGTATTGCAAGCGGCGTGCCTCGGCGTGGGTGAGCGGTTGGCGCGTGGGGCGCAGGCCGCTCATGGTGAGGACGTAATGCCGGTCCTCGTCATCGACAACGAGCATCCGGCGGCGGTCGGCGACAGCTTTGGCGATGATGCGATAGCGCATTGGCGGCACCTCCGATACATGCCGTGCATGGCCCTTGGCGAAACCGTTCGGCTCCTCTGTTGTGGTCCTCTTGCGTCAGTATAGGGGCGTCCCTCAGACTTTCGTATCCCCCGGATCTCCTACAATCGGGACGATAGTCTCCGCTCTCCGGCCCGAAGGTCCTATGTCGCGCCGGGGGAGTCATGGTACTGCCGGTGCGGACCGCGGGCGGTGGCGATGGCGAACTCCACCGCTCGGTGCGCGATCGTGCCGGCAATGGTTGTCAACCGCACCATCCTTCGTGTCCTCATGGATCACCCTTGCCTCGGGCAAATGGCCGATTGACGGTGAGTAGTGCCGGGGCTATGCTGACGGCATTTCTCGAGCGTGAAGGTGCCGGGACTGGATGGTGGCGGGCGGCGTGCGGCGTCCGGTTGCCACCACATCGAAGGGGGGACCAGATGGAGCGCTTGCCCGCGGCGGAGTACGACGTCCTGATCATCGGTGCGCGGGTGGCGGGCGCGAGTCTGGCGCTGTTGCTCGGTCAGCGGGGCCATCGTGTCTTGCTGGTCGACCGCGACCACTTCCCCAGCGATACCCTCTCCACGCACTATATGGGACCGATGGTGGTGCCGCTGCTGGCACGGCTCGGCGTCCTGGGCGACGTCGAGGCGGCCGGTTTCCGCCGCCTCACCCGTTGCCGCACCTATGTGGGCGACTGCCTCTTCGAGGGACCGGTCGCGCCCGGTGGCGGCTACGCGCTGGCCCCGCGCCGCGATAGCCTCGACATGACCCTGATCGAACATGCCGCACGGCACGATAGCGTCACCTTCCGCGAACGGACGCGCGTCGATGGCCTGCTGCTGGAGGGTGATCGGGTCGTCGGCGCGCGGCTGATGACGGCGGGCGAGGCGGCGCGTGAGGTCCGGGCCAGGGTGGTGATCGGCGCGGACGGGAAGTTCTCGAAGGTCGCGGAGTGGGTCGGGGCGGCGCGCTACCAGGAGGTCCCGGCGCTGCGACCCGCCTACTACGGCTACTATCGCGGGCTGGCGGCGCTGCCGGAACCCACGGTCGAGTTCTTCTTCGTCGGGGAGCGGATCGGTTTCGTCTTCCCGATGCAACCCGGCGTCGATTGCCTCGCCCTGGAGTTGCAGCCGGAGGATTTCGCGACGTTCCGCGCCGATCCACAGGCGACCTTCGAGGCGCACTTCCGTGCCCTGCCCGGGATGGCGGTGCGGCTGCGCGGGGCCACCCTTGAGGGGCAGATGCAGGGCTGCCAGGGGATCGCCAACCATTTCCGCCAGCCATACGGGCCGGGCTGGGCGCTCACCGGCGACGCCGGATACCTGAAAGATCCGAGCACCGGGGCGGGGATCGGCGACGCGCTCAATCAGTCGTTCTGGTTGGCCGACGCGCTCGACGCGACCTTGCGCGGGGCAGACTGGGAGGCCAGCCTGGGCGAGTTCAAGCGGCGGCGCGATGAGACGCTGCTCCCGGCGTACCGCGCCACCTTGCAGTTCACGCAGCAGCGCGATACCCCCGGCGAGGACCTTGCCTGGTTACGGGCCGCCCTCTGCGCGCCGCCGTTCGTGCGGATGCTCGCGAACGGCCTCCCGGCGGTGCTGCCCGGTGCCTTCCCCGAACCCGTCCGGCCCACGATCGCGCGGCTCGCGCAGGCGTTCGGTGCCGCCCCGGTCGCGGAGACGCCGATACCGGCGTGAGAGAGGAGTATCCGATGCCCGACGTGCTGGCGAACGGCCTCCGCTTCGCCGTGACGGACGAGGGTGCCGGTCCGCCGGTCCTCCTGTTGCACGGCTTCCCCGATACCTCTTACCTCTGGCGCGATCAGGTGCGCGCCCTCGTCGCGCGGGGGCATCGGGTGATCGCGCCCGATCTGCGTGGGCGCGGCGGGAGCGACAGGCCCGCGCGGGTCGAGGACTACGCCATGTCGCTGCTCGTGCGCGACGTCGCGGCGCTGCTCGATGCGCTCGGGATCGAGCGCGCCCACATCGTCGGCCACGACTGGGGTGCCGCCCTCGCCTGGGCCGTCGCCCTCCGCCTGCCGCGGCGGGTCGATCATTTGGTCGCCATCTCGGTCGGGCACCCCGGCACCGGGGGTCGGCCGACGCTGGAGGAGCTGGAGAAAGGCTGGTACCGGCTGCTCTTCCAGTTCGCGGGGGTCGCGGAAGAATTGTTGCAACGGGATGACTGGTATCTGCTGCGGACCTTGCTCGCCGGGACCGCCGACCTGGAACGGTACATCGCCGATCTCGCGCAGCCCGGCGCGCTGACCGCCGCCCTCAATTGGTATCGCGCGAACCTGCCGCCGCAGCGCCTGTTGGGCGGCCCCGGCCCCCTGCCGCCCGTGCAGGCACCGACGCTGGGGATTTTCGGCGCGCACGATCGTTATTTGAGCGAGGAGGCGATGCGCCGGTCGGGCGAATTCGTCGCCGGGCCGTGGCGGTACGAACGCTTCGCGGCGGCGGGGCACTGGATCCCGCGCGAGGAGCCGGAGCGCCTCAACGCCCTGCTGCTGGATTTCCTGCCCGGATGAGCGCCGCCGCCACACACTCGTCGGCCAGCGCGACCGGCGCTCGCTACGCGCAGAGCGCCCCTCGATCGGGGGCTGTCGCCAGCGGATCGCGACGCCGCGATCCGGCGCGTTCTTCGGCGTCGCGCGCTTCTCGCGCAGAGCCGACGTCGCGTAGCGTCGAATGTCACCTGTCACCCGCGTGCAGCGATCGTGCTGTCGCCTACGGAGCGCGAGAAGATGCCAGCGGTAATGGGCAATTCCGTGATGACCACCTTGAAGCCGATCCTGCGCTTCCCTGCGGTGCGGATCGTGCTGGCGGGGCTGTGGGTCGGCGGGGCGGTGCTAATCGGGCAATTGGTCGTCGGTGCCTTGCGGCTGCTGCCGGGGTTGCACGGCGCGCTCGCCGGGAACGCCCTGGCGCTGCTCCTGATGGTGCCCGCCACCGCGGTGGCCTATCGCGCCTATGTGCGCCGCATCGAGCGGCGACCGGTCGCGGAATTGGCGCGGCGCGGCGCGGCGCGCGAGGCGGGCGCGGGGGTCGCCTTCGGGCTGGGGCTGTTCGGCGCGGTCATCGGCGTGTTATGGCTGCTCGGCGTGTACCGGGTCTGGGGCCTGGGGGGGTGGGCGGCGGCGCTGGCGGCCCTCTGTGGGGCGGCGGCGAGCGGCTTCATCCAGGAGGTGCTCTTCCGGGGGATCCTCTTGCGGATCATCCGGGAAGCGTGGGGTACGGGGATCGGCCTCGCCTGCTCGGCCCTGCTGTTCGGTCTCCTGCATGCCACTTCCGCCGGGGCGACGGTGCTGAGTGTCCTCGCCATCGCGCTCGAAGCGGGGCTCCTCCTCGGCGCGGCGTACCTCCTGACCGGGCGGCTCTGGTTCGCCGTGGGGCTGCACGTCGGCTGGGACTTCGCGAACGATGGGCTCTTCGGCACGGGCGTGGCCGGTGCCAGCGGCGCGCCGGTGCGCGGGCTGCTCGATGGCGCGTTGGTCGGGCCGACGTACCTCACCGGTGGCGCGCTCGGCGTGGAGGTGTCGGCGGTCGCGGTGGTCGCCCTGATCGTCGCCACGATCGCGCTGCTGGCCCGCTACCGGTGGGGCGGGCCAGCGCGGCATCGTCGGCGTTGGGGGGCCATAGACTGACCGCTCCCAGGGCTATGTGGCGGCGCACGCCCACCGCCCCGCACCGTGATCACCGCCCGCTCATCGGACGCGCCGTCGCATCGGCTCGCCTGGTATCGCCCCCGCGCTGGTATACTGGCGTGAAAGGGTGGGCGATGGCGCGGCAGCGCGGGGAGATGGGCGGACGATGGCGCGGCAGCGCGGGGAGATGGGCGGACGATGGCGCAGTTGGGGATCTCGGTTGCCTGGTATTATCTGGTCTTCACCGCGCTGGGCCTGGCGCTGATGACCTTCGCGGCGATCATGTCGCATATCCCCAGGATCCCGCAGCAGCGCGGCTTGCTGGCCGTCATCGTGATCGCCGCGTTCACCGCCGTCCTCTCGATGCTGCTGACGCAGATCACCAACCCCGCCAACAGCTTCGAGGTCAGCCCGTTCCTCTACTTCCTCTTCCGCGTCTCGCTGGGGCTCCTCGTCCTCGTCGCCCTCCTCGACCTCTTCTATTACGCGCAGGCGAAGCGCCGCAAGATCGACGGCGCGGGCTGGTCCCTCTTCGTCGGGATCGGGCTGCTGCTCTGCGCGGCGCTGGGCCTGTATTCGCAGTTCGGGGTGCGGGGGTAACGCGGCAACAGCATCCGTACAACGCGGACTGGTCAGTAGGTGTGACGATGGGGGTACGCCATTCGGCGAGAAATCAGTACGTCGGGATCAACCCGCATCTGCACAGCTACTGGCAGGGGCGTGGTGGTTGGAGCCGCTTCCACACCAACCATATCGCCGATCTGCTGCGGGCGCTGAGGCCGCTTTTGCTGCCGCGCGGGTATGACGCCGACATCGAGCCCTCGCTGCAAATTTGATGTGGATGCCCCATTCCGCACGGCTAACGTAGGGCTCGTCGGATGTTCTTGCGGCTGTGGACAATGCGGGAAACTACTACCGCTTTCGCCGTCACGCGATAGAGGATGAGATGTTGTTCGATCGCAAATGAGCGATAACCGACCCGAATGTCATCTCTGGATCGCCCGATTTGCGGATTGTCTCCGATCGTGGTGAGCGCTCGATTAAGGGCGGTACGATACGTCGCCCATTGCTCCTCACCCCATTGTTGCAACGTATAGATGGCGATTTCGCGCAGATCGCGCTGCGCCGCGCGTGTGAGAACAACGGGAGCCTTAGGGACAAACATCTGCGTCCGGCACATGCCCCTTGTGAGCAAGTTCGCGGGCTTGTTGCGTGATCTGTTCGCTCAGCTCAGGCGACCAGCTATCGTACTCACCCCGCTCGATCTCGGCCTCTCCGACGGCCACCATCGCGCGGAGCTGCTCTAAGCGATGCTGCTCGTCGAGGACGAATAACGCCTCTTCCAGTACCTCGGCGGTACTATGATAGCGCCCCGAGTCAACCATCTGTCTGAGCAAATGCTCGGACTGTGGCGATAATGTGACATTCATGCGCGATACCTCCGTGCCTTCCGACGCTGCCGTGTGCTGCTACGCTGCTGTCGCATCGTCAATGGTAATGGTAGCGCCACGTCGCGGCAATCAAACCGGGCGATTCGAGTGCGGCTGGGCACATCGGCGATCCATCACCGAGCAAATTGTTGCATAAGGTAGGGGGCGCGGGTACATCTCCCGCGCCCCCGGCGATCCTCGGCGTAGTGATGGCGCGTGGCTTAACCCTTAACCGCGCCCGCGAGCAGGCCGCGCATGAAGAGCCGCCCGAGCGAGAGGTAGACGACGGTGGTGGGGATCGCGGCGATCACCGCCCCGGCCATCTGGATGTTCCACTCGACGAAGTAG
>DATCMP010000743.1:0-4428 GCA_036563365.1 Thermomicrobiales bacterium | reverse complement strand
GTAGGGGGTCATCCAGTTGGTCGGCTCCCAGGTCCCCGTCATGCCGGGTCGTCCAGCGCCAGGTAGTCGGGCACCGCCGGCGGCCCGGGCGGCGGCGGCGGGGCGGGCGGCCAATCCACCCCCGCGATGGCGGCCAGCCCCTCGACCGCCTCCTTGAACGTCAGCCAACCGGCGTGCTTGCGCGCCAGGTCGTAGCAGTCGCCGTGCTCGCCGCAGCTCTTGCAGACGTAGAATTGCCCGTCGTCGCCGGTCAGCACGGCGAAGCTCGGGTTGCGGTCCTCGTGGAACGGGCAGCGCCCGACCCACTTCTTGCCGACCCGGCGCAGGTCCGTCAGCCCCCAGCGCCCGAAGAGATCGGCCAGGTCGATGCGCGCCTTGACCTCCCGGACGACCGCCTCGGGTGCCCAACCGGGGGCGTGGTCGCGCGGCACGCCGGCGGCGCGGGCCTTCTCGCGCAGCGCCTCCTCGCGCTCGACGAGCGCCCGCGCCTGGGCGACCATCGCGGTGTAGAGCCCCCAGCGCGCGGGGCCATCCTGCCAGCCGAAGGTGTCGCAGTAGTCGGTCAGGATCGCGTCGGCGTTGACCTCCAGGCGGCGCATCGCCAGGCGCTCGCGGTGCAGCTCCTCGTCGCCCATCCGCCGCAGCTCGCGGGGCGTGCGGCGCAGGATCGCGTCGAGGTATTCGTCGTTGCCGACGAGATGGCGCGCCAGATCCGCATCGGGTCGATCGCGCCAGGCGTTGGTGTGGGCGGGTTGTGCGATCATGCTCGTCTCCCTAGTCCGCGGCCATGCCGAACAATTCGGCATCCGTGGGTTCGTGCGGCAGCGCGGCCTCCGCCGCCTCCGCCGCCTTCCGCCGTCGCCCCGCCACGTCGCGCACCTCGCACAAGAGGCGCTTCGCTTCCGGGTCGTGCTGCCGTTGGAGGGCCTCCCGCTCGGCCAGGATGCGCGCGCGCCGGGCCTTGCGCTCTGCCGGCAGCCCTTTCCTCCCGCGAACCGTGCGGGTGAACCCTTCCTGTTCCGCTTTGGGCAGGTCGTAGAGCCAGTCCTCGCGCACGTAGTAGGCGATCGCCGCGCGATCACGCTTCAGCACGCCCTGCATGTCGCCGAGGCGCAGCATGTCGCGCACGTTCTGCGGCGAGCAGCCCAGGCGCGCGGCGACCTCCGGCACGCGCAGCCAGCGAGGGCCGCGCCGCGCACCGGTGGCGATCGCCTTCCATTGCTTGCCGCGAACATTGGCCGCCTTGTATTGCTCGGGGTGATTGCGGAGGAAGTCGGCCAGGTCGGCCGGGTGGATGTCCACGCGCCGCGCACCACGGGGAATGGCGCTCTTCCGCCGCGGCCCGGTGGCGTCGTGGCCGACGTAGTATTCCGTTCCGGTCAGGTAGCCCGCCGCGATCAGCCGGTTCACCGCCTTGTGGTTGGTGCCGAGGATGTAGCCGACGGCGGTGAGGGTCAGCGCCTGGCCGTCGCCGCGCATCGGGTGGAACTCCGCGCGCCAGCGGATCCGCTCCCCGTATCGCCAGGTGTCGCGAAAGGCGAACGTGGAGACCGAGCCGGGCGTGACGTTGATCGCCAGCACCTTCAGCCAGGCGGTGACCTGTTCCGGCGTGGCGGGCTCAAAGGCATGTCTCGGCAGGTCGAGCGGTGGGGCGATCTCCCAGGCTTCGCAGCGCTCGCGCACCGTGCGGGCGATCGCCACCAGGGAGGCCCGGCGCATCCCGCCGCTCAGCTTGCAGGCACGGAATGGGAGGGTATGATCCCGGCCCTTGCCACGATCGCGATCCGGCGGGGGCGGCGCGGGTACGATCGTCGCCGCCGCCACACGCTCGCGCGGGTAGCAGGTGCCCCGCCGCCAGGTATCGCCCCAGGTATCCCCTATCGGGCAGGCGAGCCGCAACCCCTCCCTGCTACCGTGCTTGTGGCAGAGGCGCGCGAATCGCCGCGCGCCCTGCCCGTATGTCCTGCACATCATCCCGCTCCTATGCCGCCAGTGATCCCGCGCGCCCCGCCAGCCCCTGCACCCGCCGCAGCCGGTGGCGCAGCGCCCGTCGATGTCGCCGCACCTCCCGTTCGCGTCGCCCGAGGTCTTCGGCCACCGAGCGGAGGGTGTACGGGTGGCAGCGGCGCAGCACGTAGGGTCGTAAGCGTTGCTCCTCTTCCTCGGTCCACATTTGCATCACGCACCTCAGAACGGTGGGTCGTCGTCGAACAGGTTGGCGGTCTTGCCCCGGCTCGCTGGAGGCGCGGTGCTGTCGTCCTGCGCCGCACGGTCCCAATCCGCCACCTCCTGCTCGGTCGGCATCTGCGCCACCAGCTCGTCGCGGATCGCCGCAGCGGTCATCTCCTGCGTCGCGTGGCCCAGGAACTCCTCGACCGCCTTGCGATCGGCGAAGCCTTGCTTGCGTGCCCACTGCCACAGCTCGGTCCAACCGAACGGCTCAGCGGGCGCTGACGCTTCCACCACCGTCGCCTCGATCGGGGCGGCGGGCTGCTGCTGGCGGGCGGCCTTCGCCGCCCGGCGCTCGGCTTTGATCGCGTCGAGCGCCTCGGTGCTGGCGAGCTGCTCGGCTTCGGTGACGTTGTCCCACTCGCTGTTGATGAAGTCGGTGATCTCCCGCACCGTCACGCCGTCCTCGCCCATCTGGCGCACGGTGGCGACGAACCGGCTCTCTTCCGCCGCCGCGACCGGCGCGGCGAGCTGCGCGGGCGGCACATCGCGCACCCGCGTCTCGACGAAGCGCGCCTCGCCGATGTTCGTCTGCGGGATGGCGTCGTCGAAGCCGATCTCTTCCGCCCCGCCGAGCGACACGCCGAACGCCATCCGCAGCGCGATCACCTCAGCCACCTTCCCGGTCATCAGGCGCGGGTGCGACCGCCACACGGGCGACTGCGAATTTTCGGCCTCGGACTGGTAGGCCGTAGCGACGAACGGGCGAGCGATCCCCTTGCGGTAGACCTTCACCGTGACGATCCACTTGCCGTCGTCGCCCTTGCGCTCCTCGGGCGGGTCGTAGCCGTCGAACTGGCCCGACTGCCAGGCCATGTGCCGCAGTCCGTCGCGGGTCACGTAGAGGTTCCCGCCGACGATCAGGACGTGGCGCAGGAGCGGATCGAAGCCGTAGCGCTGGCAGATCGCCAGGACGAGCGAGAATTGCTCGGGCGTCGCCTTGGGGAGGATCAGGTTGCGGAGCAACCGGTCGCGTTCCCGCGGATCGGCCATCGTTTGTAGCTGCGTGTTGGGTACCGTCAGGCCGCGTTCTTGCTGTGCTGTCATCTACAGCCCCCGCACCGCGACGGCCCAGAGCGCCAGCGCCCCCAGCACCACCAATCCGGCCAGTCCGACGCAGGCCCACGCCAGCAGCTCCGCCCGCGCGATCCGGGCGTTCTTCCGCGCCAGCGCCCGCTCGATGCGCGGCAGGAACACGGTGTCGTTATGGGCCTGCGCCGCCTGCATCGTCGCGATCACCCGCACCAGGTGCGCGTTATCCTGGGCCAGCACCCGCGCCTCGTCCTGCGCCGCCGCCAGCGGATCGGGGTAGTCGTGGCGGCGGTCCAAGAACTCGAAGCGCCCCTGGTTGCGCCGCCACGGCGCGACCGGCGCGGTGTCGTGGATCATGTCCTCGCGTTGCTGCAAAGCCATCGTCTCGCTCCCTATCTCGTATTCGCTTTAAGGCATCCAGATCGTGATGTCCCGCACCTCAACCACCGCCATCGCCAGGACGAACAGCAGCAGGAGCACCAGCGCCAGCACCCCGAGCCGGTTGAGCGCGTGTGTCATCGTTCCCACCACTGCTCAGTCTGATCCGCTAACCAACGGCTGCATTCGGCTTCGAGCGCGGTGTCGATTTGCTCCCCGGTCATACCGTGCTTCGCCAGCATCCCGCGCAGGATGTCGATCACAACCTCGGCGTCCTCTTCCAGAATCATGTCCAGGGCGGTAGTTGGCTCCTGGTCTTCCGGCCCAACGCCTTCCATTGCCTGTGCTCGCGCCGCGTCGAACATCATGCTCACCGCCACCACCCGCGCCGCACGCCGTACCAATCCACCAGCAGCAGCACCGTCTCGATCCGGTCGAGCGGCTCCGGGCGGTCCTTGATGAATGCCGCGTAGCTGATCCTCAAAGCAACCCCCAGAGCGTCCGGAGCGACCGCAGCGCCCCCATCAGGCGCGGGAGGCATGTGTGCCACTGGTAGCCGTACTCGCACTCCCAGCCGCCAACATCGAAGCGTCGCCCACATTCGGGGCAAATCCGCTGATTCATCGGTGCGCTCCTTGCGTCTCCCAATGCCACCGCGCCGCCAGGATGCGCGGGTTGCCGATCGTCGGACCCGGCATCCGATGGTAGATATGCGTGCAATGCTGTCTGACCGTGTGCGGGCTGATGCCGAGCGCCCGCGCGATCTGCCGATCCGTCGCCCCCGTCGCC
>DATCMP010000736.1:0-16117 GCA_036563365.1 Thermomicrobiales bacterium | reverse complement strand
ATCTTCGAAGGCTCCGCGCCGACCTACCGCGGGATGGCCGGGTTACGCTCGAAGGTCTATGTCATCGATGAGGAGCGGGGCGAGTTCGGCGGCTTCTATCTCTGGGAGTCACGCGAACAGATGCAAGAGGTGCAAGGCTCGACCGATTGGGTGGCCGCGGTACGCGCTCGCTACGGGATCACGCCGACAATCCGCGTCTTCGATGCCCCGGTGACGATCGACAACCTCCTGCCGTCCGGTGCGGGCGGGTGAACCCGAGCATCGTGCCCTATGACCCCGCTCAAGCGCCCGCCTTGATCGCGATCTGGAATCGCGCGCTCGGCGGGCGGTTCCCGTTAACCGAGCGCCTATGGCAGCAAAATGTCGAGGCCGACCCGAACTGGCGCGTGGGCGATGGCCTGATCATGCAGGATGCCGCAGGGATGCCACTCGGTTTCGCCCTGACACGACTCTATCGGGGCCACGCCGAGAACCCCGATATGGCGGCGTTGAGAGGCACCGGCTGGCTGATCGCGCTGATCATCGATCCGCCCTGGACCGGGCGGGGCCACGGCAGCCAACTGCTCCATGCCGCCGAGATGCGCTTGCGCGCCGAAGGAGCAACACGTTGTGATAATGGCGGCAGCCTCGGACACCTGTTGCCAGGCCCCCCCGCCGATAATCCGCGTGCGCTCCGCTTCTGGGCGCGGCAAGGCTATCCTCTCGTGCGCGAGGTGTACGACCTCCACCGTTCGCTCGCCGATTGGACGCCGCCGCCGATGCCAACGGCCCTCGCGCGTGAGGGCTGGCACGTTACCGTCGGCCAGTCGGGGCAAGAAACGGCCTTCCTGGACGCCCTGGGTCGTGATTTCCCCGGCCGCTGGCGCGCGACCATCGCCGACACCTTCGCGCGTGGTGGCGGTGCCGAGGATCTGGTCGCACTCCGCGACCCGACAGGCGCGATCGTCGGTTTCCTCGCCCTCTGGCGTCCGGAGCGCCCATTTCTGGGACCGGGCCTCCACTGGCTCCCGGCGCTCGGCCCACGTCCCGGCGCGATCGGGCCGCTCGGGATCGCGCCCGCGGCGCGTGGCAAAGGGCTCGGCCTGGTGCTCGTCGCGGAAGCGGTAAACATCTTGCGCGAATATGGTGTCGTGAATTGTTTGATCGACTGGGTCGGCACCGAATTGCTCGACTTCTACGCGCGCCTCGGTTTCCGACCGATGCGCGCCTACTGGCGGTGCGGACAAAAGACGTTGCCCGTATAAGGTCACACTAGTGCTCCGCGCGATGATGTGCCGCTAGCACAAGCCAACGATCGTACGGGCTATTTTTTTGCGGCTGTTGCATTATGAGGTGAATCATGCCCGGTGAATTGATGGCGGCGGAGATCGCCGAACAGCCCGTGGTGCTGGCGGCTTCGCTGGCGTCTGGTCGCGGCGATGCCGAGCGGATCGCGGGCGAGTTAAGGGCGCGCTGGGGGGAGATCGCGTTCATCATGATTGCGGCGCGCGGCACCTCCGACAATGCGGCGCGTTATGCCCAATACCTCTTCGGGGCGATGAACCGTCTGCCGGTCGCCCTCGCGACCCCGTCGCTCTTCACCCTCTACGATACGCCGCCCATCCTGCGGCGGGCGCTGACGATCGGCATCTCGCAGTCGGGCGCGTCACCGGACATCGTCGCGGTGATCGCCGAGGCGCGGCGGCAAGGAGCACCGACGCTGGCGATCACCAACGAGCCCGACTCGCCGCTCGGGCAAGCGGCGGAATTCGTGCTACCGATCCGCGCCGGGGCCGAGCGGAGCGTCGCGGCGACGAAGACCTACAGCGCCCAACTGCTGGCCCTGGCGATGCTCGCCGCCGCGCTCGCCAGCACCGAAACGGTGGCGCAGCGTTGGGAGGAGTTGGCGATGGTGCCGGAAGCGGTCGCGGCGACCGTCGCGCTGGCCGACGAGATTGCCGTACGGGCCGAGCGCTACCGGTATCTCGATCGCCTGATCACCGGCGGGCGCGGCTACGTCTACGGCACCGCATTCGAGCTAGCGTTGAAGCTGAAGGAGACCTGCTACCTCCTGGCGGAGCCGTACTCTCCGCCCGATTTCTTACACGGTCCGGTGGCGATCGTCGATGATGGTTTCCCCGCCCTGCTCGTCGCGCCATCCGGGGTAGCGTTCGGCGGGATGCTCGACTTCGCGCGTACCTTGCGCGAGCGCGGTGCCGAGTTGCTGATCGTCAGCGACCGCGACGACGTGCTGAATCTGGCCGATACCCCGTTGCGTCTGCCACCCGGCGTGCCGGAATGGCTCGCCCCGCTACCTGCGGTCGTGCCCGGTCAACTCCTGGCGCTATCCCTGGCGCGCGTCAAAGGCTACGACCCGGATCAGCCGCGCGGTCTGAGCAAGGTGACGCTGACGCGGTGAGGGGCGGATGGGAACGGGAACAGGAGACAACGCGACCCGGAGCGAGTTGAGAGGGGGATCAGCAGAGCGATCGGTGGCGCTGCAGCGCGGAGCCGAAACACGAGCCGCGATCGATCCAGCACGAATCGGTTTCCGCGCGCTACAGGCCGACGATCTGCCCTTGCTGCACCGCTGGCTGAATAATCCGCGTGTCTATCGCTGGTATGGCGGCGCGGCACCGACATTCGCGGAGGTCGAGGCGAAATATGCCGCGCGCATCGCCGGGCGATCGCCGACCCGGCCATACCTGATCCTCCATGCCGATACCCCGGTCGGCTACATTCAAACCTACCGCGTCGCGGATGACGCGGACTATGCCGCGATCGTGGGCGACAGCGGTGGGGCGGCGGCGGTCGACATGTTCATCGGTGAGGATGCCAGTGCGGGCCGGGGGCTCGGCGCGGCGGCATTACGCGCTTTCCTGCAAGAGAGTGTCTTCAGCGATCCGGCGCTGATCCGCTGCTTCATCGATCCGCACCCGGACAATAGCGTGGCGATCCGCGCCTATATCCGCGTCGGATTCAGCCCGTTGCGACGGGTTGATCCGGCACCACCGGCGGAGCCATGCCTTCTGCTCAGTATCGAGCGCACGGCGATCGAGGGGGAAGGATGAGCACGATCCGCGCATGGTCACCAGCGATGATCGCGATCTCCGGTGAGGAGATTCAAGCGGTCTTCGCCGACGCCTTCGTGATGTCCGCCGACGAGGCAGGGCGCTTCGTCGGCCATCTGGCGGCGCACGTCACGCGCCGCGACTTCCGCTTCCTGGCGGCGCGTGAAGGAGAGGAGGGCGGGGATGGCCCGCTGCTCGGCTTCATCTACGGCTACACCGGTGAGCCTGGACAGTGGTTCCACGATCATATCCGTGCCGCGCTCACACAGGAGATGGCAGAGCAGTGGTTAACGGATGCTTACGAGATCGTCGAATTCGGCGTGCGGCCCGAGGCGCAAGGGCGCGGCATCGGCGGCAGGCTCCACGATGCTCTCATACGTAGCCTCACCAGTCACACCGCCATCCTATCGACGCGGCAAGGCGATACCGCCGCCATGCGGCTCTACCGACGACGCGGTTGGCGGCCGTTGCTGACCGATCACCGGTTCCCCAGCAGCGCGACCTTGTACACGATCATGGGGCTCGACCTGTGACAAGCGCCCAGCCGTTCATCGGCACCTTGTAGCCGTACGTACACCATGCTACACTAGCCTTATGATCGCGCGATCGCAGCGGGAGAGATGACATGATTTTATCCGATGGGACGATACGGCGGTTGCTGACCGATCGTCGCCTCGTCATCGAGCCCCTGGAAGATAATCAGATTCAGCCCGCGTCGGTCGACATCCGGCTCGGCAGCACGTTTCTCGCATTCCGACGGCACACCAGCGAGTGCATCGACCCGCGCGAGATGAATGATGCGCTGATGGAGCCGATGACGGTGCCCGATGACCGCCCATTCATCCTCCACCCCGGCGAGTTCGTCCTCGGCACAACCCTGGAGCGGTTAACGCTGCCCGACGATATCGTCGCGCGAGTTGAGGGGAAATCCTCGCTCGGTCGCCTGGGGCTGCTGATCCATGCGACGGCGGGCTTCGTCGATGCCGGATGGACCAACGGCCAGATCACGCTGGAACTGAGCAATGTCGCGCCGCTCCCGATCAAGCTCTGGCCGGGGATGAAGATCGGCCAACTCTCGTTCATGCAGATGGATGCGCCCGCCGAACGCCCTTACGGCCACCCCGCCCTTAATTCGAAATACCAGGGACAATCGGGGCCGGTGGCGTCGCGGTATCGGGAGAATGGGCGGGTGGGGAAGTAGGCCAGTAACCAAGGCCCAAACGCGACCGTGGCTACTCGCCCACTCGCCCACTACTATCCATTGAGGCACCATGATCGCAGCAATCAAAGGTCGGCTGGTCGGACGGATGGGCGAGAGTTTGCTGATCGACATCGGCGCGCTCGTCCTGCAAGTCTTCACGTCCGGGACGACGATCGCCGAGGCCGGTGAGCCGGGGGCGGAGATCCGCCTGCATACCCATCTGCACGTCCGCGAGGACCAGATCGCCCTCTACGGGTTCGGCACGACCGAAGAGCTGGCCCTGTTCAACCTGCTGCTGACGGTGACGGGCATCGGCCCGCGCGTCGCCGCCAATATCCTCGGCGCGACCCAGCCCGAGCCGTTGTTGAATGCGATCTCCTCCGAGGATGTCACCTTCCTCAGCCGGTTGCCCGGTATCGGCAAGAAGACTGCCGCACGGATCATCCTCGACTTGCGCGGCAAGCTCGCCAGCATCGGCGGCGGGGCAGGGGCGACGATTACCGGATCGGTCGATGGCGAGGTCGTCGAGGCGCTGCAAGCACTCGGCTACACGGCGGCAGAGGCGAACATGGCGGTTACGCGCCTGCCACGCGCGGACAACGCGAGTGTCGAGGAGCGGATCGTCGCGGTCTTGCAATCGATGAGCGAGGGCTGATCGCATCTCCACCGATCCCCTACCGCGCGATGACGTACTCATGACCGGAGTGTAGGATGATCGGGTCCATGGCAGTGCGACGAAAGCTAGTATCGCACCCCGCAAACGACTTGACGCCGCGAACGTTCGCGACTTACACTGGCGAGATGGTCCACTAGTAGACGCGGCACGACGCGCGTCCGACAGATACAACCCCCAATGGGCGGCACAATAGTAGCGGCGTGAGGGAAGAATCGCGACCAATAGCCTGCTATTGGTCGCTCCGTAAGCCTCTAGTGCGCTGTGCTATACTGATCGGAGCGCTACTTGATTGTTGGGCTTCCGATCTGCGCGGGCTGCGTAGGGCTGCGTGGGAAGTACCGATCGGCTCACTATGTGAACGCTGCGAAACCTCAGGTGGGGGACGCAGGGGACGAGGGGAAGGTTCGTGAACGTCGCAGTTGAACGGCTCCCAGAGAGCCAGGTCCTGCTCGATATCAGCACCGATGAGCAGGAATTTACGAAGGCGCTCGATCGCGCCTATCGCAAAGTCGTCAATCAGGTGCGATTGCCCGGCTTCCGCCCGGGGAAAGCGCCGCGCATGGTGATCGAGCGGATGCTCGGCCGCGAGGTGCTGATCGAACAAGCCGACCGCGATCTGCTCGATCCGCTCTACCAGAAGGCGCTCGAACAGGAGAATATCAACCCGGTCGGCGAGCCCGATGTCGAGATTTATCAGACTGAGCCGCTCGCCTTCAAGGTGACGGTGCAGGTTTACCCGACGATCGACCTCGGCGATTACCAGGGCGTACGCGTGGAGCCGCGACCGGTCGAGGTCACCGACGAGCAGGTCGAGGAGACACTGACGCGCCTCCGGGAGAACCAGAGCCCGTGGGCCGAGCCCGCCGAGGCACGCCCAGCGCAGGAAGGTGACCGGGTCACGGTTGATGTCACCGTGCGCGAGGCGGGCAACGATGAGCCGTACCGCGAGCCGCTGATCGACAGCGTCTATGTCCTGGGCAAGGACAACCTCTTCGAAGAGCTCCGCACGGCGCTCACCGGCATCAATGTCGGCGAGACGAAAACGGTCGACATCACCTTCGCCGAAGACAACGAAGGTGTCGAGGCCGAGATGCGCGGCAAGACGATGACCTACACCCTGGTCGCGAAGAAGATCGAGGAGCAGGAGCTGCTCCCGCTCGATGATGACTTCGCCAAGAAGGTCAGCACCGACAAGCTGGAGACCTTGGAGGCGCTGCGCGCCGACATCCGCAAGGATCTCCTGCGGGCCGAGCGCCAGAAGGCGCGGGTCGAGGTGGGCAATGAGATCGTCACCGCCCTGAGCGATGGCGCGACCCTCGAACTCCCGGCGGTGATGATCGACAAGCAGGTCGATACCGAGGTCGAGAACCTGCGGAACCACCTGGGGCAGGACCACAACCAGACCCTCGAGGCGCACCTCCGCGCCGAGGATAAGACCCTCGAAGCCCTCCGCGAAGAACTGCGGCCCGAGGCGACCCGCCGCCTCCGCAATTCGCTCGTGCTGCGCGAGATTGCCACGCGCGAAGGGGTTTCGGTCAACCCGCAGGATATCGATGCCGAGATCGATCGGATGATCGGCGCGACGGAGAACAGCGCCCAGATGCGCCAGTTCTACCAGAGCAATTACATCCGCACGATGTTGGAAAACGAAATCTTCGAGCGCAAGCTGATGGACCGCGTCATCGACATCGCTACCGAAGGTCGCGGCGCAGCGGACCCGCCGGAAGAGCCGGAAGACGCGGTCATCGAGGCCGAGTTCTCCGCTGATGACTCGGCCGACGATGCCCAGGCGACAACCGCTGAAATCACCGATGAAACCGAGGAAGAATCCGCCGCCGCCATCGAAGCGGGCGGCATTCTGCCCCAGGATCATTCGATCGCGATCGGTGAGGCGGAAGCGGTTGCGGCCACCGAGACGGTCGTCCCCGCAGCGGATGACGAGGATGAGAAGAAGCCCGAGCAGGCATAGCTATCCCTGGCCTGACCGGGAGTGCCGGCCGGTGATCGGCCCATCGTTGCGCTGCGGAATAACGCGAGGCGGCACCGGTGTTATCATCTCTGTTAACGGATCGTTGCGCCCGATGATTCGCGAGCAGGAATAACCGGATACAGGCAGAGAAAGGACCAAGTCATGTCGGATCTGTATATCCCCAACACGCAGGGCGTCATCCCCTACGTGACCGAGACGACGAGCCGGGGGGAGCGCACGTATGACGTGTACTCGCGCTTGTTGAAAGACCGGATCATCTTCCTCGGTACGCCGATCGATGATCAGGTCGCCAACGTCATCGTCGCGCAGCTGATCTTCCTGGCCGGCGAAGACCCCGGCAAGGAAATTTCGATCTACATCAACAGCCCCGGCGGCGAAGTCTACTCCGGGCTGGCGATCTACGACACGATGCAGTACATCAAGTGTGACATCGCGACCTTCTGCGTCGGCATGGCTGCCTCGATGGCCTCGGTTATCCTGATGGCCGGGACGAAGGGCAAGCGCTTCGCCCTGCCGCATTCCCGCGTGCTGATCCACCAGGGTTCGACCGGCTTCCGCGGGGCGATCCCCGATGTCGAGATCCAGGCGCGCGAGACGTTGCGGATCGTCAACACCCTGCTCGAGATCAACGCGCTGCACACTGGGCAGACCCTCGAGCGGATCCGCAAGGATACCGAGCGCGACTACTACCTGACGCCCGACGAGGCGAAGGACTACGGCATCATCGATGAAGTCGTCCAACCGCTGAATCTGGTCGGGGCAAATCGCTAAGGTGCTATCGTAGCGGGAGGCTCCGACCAGAGCCTCCCGCTCGAATGTTGAGAATGTGACATTCCGGAGGGATCATGTCGGGGACGCGAGGGGGACGGGTGCAGTATCGCTGCTCGTTCTGCGGGAAGGGACAAGAGGAGGTCAGGCGGCTGATCGCCGGGCCGGGCTCGGTCTACATCTGTGACGAGTGCGTGGAGCTGTGTCGCGAGATCATCGACGAAGAAGAGACGCCGACACCGCGACCGGAGCGCACGTTCACCCGCATCCCGACGCCGAAGAAGCTTTATGAGCAGCTTAATCAGTATGTCGTCGGCCAGGATCAGGCGAAACGCTTCCTGTCCGTCGCTGTCTACAACCACTACAAGCGGATCAGCGCCGGGATGACCGACGATGAAGTGGATTTGCAAAAGAGCAATATCCTGATGCTCGGCCCGACCGGTTGCGGCAAGACCCTCCTGGCGCAGACCCTCGCCAAGCTGATCGATGTCCCCTTCTCGATCGCCGATGCCACCGCGCTGACCGAGGCCGGGTATGTCGGTGAGGATGTCGAGAATATCCTGTTGCGGCTGATCCAGGCCGCCGGGGACGTGACCCGCGCCGAGACCGGGATTATCTTCATTGATGAGATCGACAAGATCGCCCGCAAGAGCGACAACCCGTCGATCACCCGCGATGTCTCCGGCGAAGGGGTCCAGCAGGCACTCCTGAAGATCATCGAGGGGACCGTCGCGAACGTGCCGCCGCAGAGCGGTCGCAAGCACCCCCACCAGGAATATATCCAGATCGACACGCGCAATATCCTCTTCATCGTCGGCGGTGCCTTCGAGGGTCTGGATAAGATCATCGAGAAGCGGATCGGCAAGAAGTCGCGCCTCGGCTTCACCACCGCGTCCGACGAGTTGAACGGCGCGAATATGCCGACCGAGAACCTGCTGCACCACGTCGATCACGACGATCTGCTGAAGTTCGGCCTGATCCCCGAATTCATCGGGCGGCTGCCGATCCACGTCGCGCTCGATGAATTGACCCACGACGACCTGATCCGCATCCTGACCGAGCCGAAGAACGCGGTCGTGCGGCAGTTCCAGAAGCTTTTCGCGCTCGACAATGTCGAACTGGTCTTCACCCCGGAGGCGTTGCAAGCGGCAGCCGAGGCGGCGACCGAGCGCAAAACCGGCGCGCGCGGCCTGCGAACGGCGATCGAGGAAGTGCTGCTCGAAGTGATGTACGAGATCCCCTCGCTCGAAGGGGTCCGCAAGTGCATCGTCGACGCGAACGTGATCCGCAACCGCACCCGCCCGCTGCTGATGACCGTCAACGATCGCGTGATGGATGTCGAGCAGACGGCGTAACAACACCACAAAAAAGAAAGCGCGAGGGCGGTGCTGTTAGCGCCGCCCTCACCTTGTATTTGAGGCCCAACAGAAGTAACGAGGGAGGCGCTGCAATTGCAGCGCCTCCCTCAATCTACTCGTTTTGGTGCTGGTTAGCGCGGCGATTGCCGACGCAGCAGGCGCGGATCGCTTGTCTGCGGCTGCGGCTCGTCGTCGTCGTCATCGATGATCGGGGCGACGGGCGCGGTGTTCGCCGCCTGGTACGGTCGCTGTGGCTCGAAGCCGCGACCACCGGGGGCCGCGTCGCCATTGTCACCCTGCGGCTCGCGCGAGCCATACGGGCGGTTCTCGCCGAGCGGCCCGTTCGCCGGGGCACCGGGGGTATAGACGGCGCGACCGGGCTCGTAGGGCGGGCGGGCGGGCGGGCGGGGCGGCAGGGCGTTCGTGCTGTAGGGGCGCGGCGGCAGTTCCGCCCGCGCGTAGGTACGCGCGTTCGCTTCGAGGTCGATAAAACGGTCGGCGACATCGATCAGGTCGGTCGAGGTCTGGCGCGGCGTCGCGGCCACCTCCACGCGCAGACCAGCCCGCTGCGCCGCATCGACCAGGCTGACAAAGTCGCCATCGCCGCTGACGATGATCGCCACGTCGATGTGCGGTGCCTGCGTCAGCAGATCGATCGCCAACTCCATGTCGAGGTTCGCCTTGGTGGTGCCGTCCTCATAGCGGCGCAGGAGCTTAGTCCGCACGCGGAAGCCGTTGCGACTGAGCCAGGTGATGAAGCTGTGGCTGTTCTCATCATCCGGCGAGACGCCGAGATACGCATAGGCGCGCTGCAAACGACGCTCACCGACGAGGAAATCGAGCAGGCGCGCGTAATCGATGCGGATGCCCATATCCTTGGCGGCGAAGTAGAGATTCGACATGTCGAAGTAGATTGAAACGCGATCAAATTCATCGCGACGGCCTGGCATGGTTCCCTTCTTTCTATTGAGGCGCTGGCCCTTGTTGAAAATGCAAACACCCTTGCGACGACTCGCGGCACCCTGCTATTCACACCTTGATGGGAGAGCGGAGCAAAAACGCCAAACAGCTAACAAAAGCAGTGTGCATCCTGTAGTCACAGGCTGATATGACGCAGTGTAGCAAAGAAGCCACGCGGGCGCAAAGTCAGCACACGTCGCCGATGGTCAGCGCCCGGCGGTGAGGGCGAGGTTTGCCAACGCGCCGCGAGTACTTGGCACCCACCACGCCGATCAGGCATAGGTATCGGCGAGCGGCAGGAAGACCCCGTCTGCGGCGCGCGGGCAGGGGACCGACCCGACGATCGCCGCCCGATTGAGCGGTCCGTAGACGTGCGGATAGTCGTCCCCCGCCGCGTCGTAACGCCAGGGGGCGGTCACGCGGTCGAGATCAACGGTCAGCAGCAGGTAGGGCCGCTGATCGGCGCGATAGTAGCGGTTGGCGACTTCGTGGATAATCCCCAGCGTCTTGGTCGTGTGGATGAAGCCCTCCCGCGCGAAAGCGGCCGGGGCGTATTCTTCCGCGAGCGGATCGTACTCCTCGCGCGGGATCAGGTGATAGGTCAGCATCCATCCCCCCCAACGATTCCCGATCAGCGGGTATGAAAAAAGCAACGACACCCCGCATCATCGGTCCACATTCTCCTCGATCGGGGTACCGGTGTGCCACCCTACCAGACGGCGACGAACAGGCCGCAGACCAAACCGGCGCACAAGGCGAGCAAGCCGACCAGCACCACGAGCCAGAGGCGCGAGATCGGCGGTCCGACCGATCGACGAGAGGTCGGCGTCAGCATGCGGTACGGGGCTGGTGCCGGCAGGGCCACTGACGGAGCCTCGGATACGGTAGTAGTCGCGGGAATTGGCTGGTCGATGGCCGACGGCGCGGCAGCCTGCGCGTGCGGCAGCGGTGCGACATCGTTCGCAGCGGCAGGGAGAGGCGCTGATGCGCGCTCCCCGGGGGTGGCGGCGGTTTCCGCCACCACGCTCGTCGCCAGCGCCGAGGTTGGGTCGCTCAGTTCAGTCAGCGGCACCACTGTAGGCACCGAACGCTGACCGAGCGGACCCGTGCCCGGTCGCCCGGAGCGGCGTCCGCCGTCCTGCTCGTAGGCGTCGTGGAGCGCATAGAGCAGCGCCGCGCCGGTCGGGTAACGGTCTTCGGGGCGTTTCGCCAGGGCGCGCAGCAAGGTCGCCTCGACCGCCGGGCCGAGCGCGGCATTGTACTCACGCGGTGAGGGCGGCTCGGCCTGTGCGTGTCGTGTGAGGACGTTGCGGGCGCTATCGCCATCGGCCGTCGCCTGGAATGGTGGCCGACCGGTCACGGACTCGTAGAGGATCACGGCGAGCACGTACAGATCGACGCTCGGCACACCCCCTTGCTGCCGCGCCTGCTCCGGCGAGGCATACTCGGGCTCGTCGATAGCGCTGACGATCGTCGTCGCGGCACTGACATTCGGTTCTTCCTGGCCGGGTACGGCGAAATCGGTGAGCAGGAGGAGCCCGGCGGCGGTGCGGACGATATTCGATGGGCGGAGATTGCCGTGGACGAACCCCTGCCGGTGGGCATAATCGAGCGCCGTCGCGACCGGGCGTAGCAAGGCGAGCGCATCGGGCACGCTGAGGATACCGGCCTCGCGCAGATAAGCGCGCAATGTCCCGCCATCGGTGTGCTGCCGGACGATATAGGCGCGGCCATCATATTGAGCGAACTCGTAGATCGGCAGGATATTCGGGTGCCGCAACTGCGACAACGTCGCGGCATCGCGCAAGAACTGCGCGGTCACGTCGGGATCGGCGGCGTGTTGCCGATCCAGGATCTTGATCGCCACCGTCCGCCCGATGACCGAATCGGCCGCGCTGTAGACCGCAGCACCGCGCCCCCTCCCGAGCAAGGAGGTGAGGTGGTAGCGCCCAATCTTCCGGCCAACGAGCGAGTCTTGTTGTACCACCATCGCGTTCGCCACAGGGTCATATCGCCAGCATCGTGCGCGGCGAACGCCGAGGGGCGACCTCCTTTCATCGTTCTTCTCGGCCGGGCAACGGAATACGCCGGGGGAGGCCGCCAGCACCGGGACGTATCGATCCCCATGATGCCGTTCCAACACAGTCTAGCGACGCGAGCAGGAAGCGCATATGGGAGAAATGGGGGAGAGAGGATCGGGAGGATAGGACGGATTACGCCGCGCGGCGGCTCAGGGGAATGGCCCCGCCACAGGTGTGCCCCCGGTCCCATCATTCGCGCGGATGAAGCGATAGCCGACACCGCGCTCGGTCTCGATGAAGCGCGGTCCGTCTTTCGCTTCCAGCTTGGCCCGCAGGCGGCTGATGAAGACTTTGAGATAGTCGGGCGTCGCCACGTAGTCCGTCCCCCAGACGGCATCGAGCAGCGTCTGATGCGACAGGAGACGACCGGCGTTGCGCGCCAGTTGCGTGAGCAACTTGTACTCGACCGGGGTCAGCTTGATCGGCTCGCCGCGCAGCGTCACCTCATGGCTCTGGTAGTCGATCGCCAGGCCCGCAGCGGCGAAATCGGGCTGGCTCCGTGCGGGGCCAGCCTGCTCGGCGCGACGCAACACCGCCTTGACGCGTGCCAGCAGGACGAGCGGGCTGAATGGCTTGACCAGATAATCGTCGGCACCGAGTTCCAGGCCGCGCACCTCCGACAGATCCTCGTCACGGGCGGTGAGCAGGACGATCGGCACGGCGGAGACGCGGCGGATCTCGCGCAGGACATCGAAGCCGCTCTTACCGGGCATCATCAGATCGAGGACGATCAGATCCGGCGCGTGCTCGTAGAAGGCGGCGAGACCCGCGTTGCCATCCGCTGCGTCGATAATCTCACCTTGCGGCCATTGCAGTTGCAGGCTCGTACCGACCGCCTCAAGGATATGCGGATCGTCGTCCACAACCAACAGTTTCATCGCCACATCCTGCCCATCGCCAGAAACGCGCGACCGTTCCACACACTATAGCCGATCGCGCCACCGTCAGCGGGTGGCGCGATCGACGAGCAAAATCAGGTGCGGTCGGACCGTCGGGTCAGTCGTCGCCCGCTGACGCCGGGGCAGGCACGGCGCGGCTACGCCGCGAGAGGCCGAACGCCACGCTGACCAGCACGACGATGGCGGTCAGGGCGCGGAAGAAGGTTTGAATCTTCAGGCTTGAGGTATTGGACGCGTCGAGTTGCGGCAGCAACAATTGGTCGGCCAGGACGAGCGCGATCACGCTGAGGCCGATCAGGCCGCCGAAGATCGCCGGGCGATAGCCGATCTGGTTGCTCTCGGTCAGGTTCATCGAATTATCCTTCGTCTCGCGCAGCAGCAACGAGCCGACGACGAAGGTGATCAGCGCGACCGAGATCGGGAAGATCAGCCCCATGTAGCGCGCGAAACTCGCCCAGTCGGCGTGCTTCTCCGCCGCCGCGACGACAGCGGTGGCGATCAGCGGCAGGAAGCCGCCGAAGTACCCGTTGCCGATGTGGTACGGCAGCGAGACGGAGGTATAGCGCACCTGCGAGGGGAACGACTCGACCAGGAAGGCGGCGATCGGGCCGTAGACCATCGTCACCAGCAACACGAGGACGAAGGCACAGGCGGTGATCGCGACCGGATTGTAGTTGTTGTTCAGCGGCGAGAAATGATACATCAGGCGGAAGAGCGGGAAGGTCAGGAGCGCGCCGAGCAGGTTCCCGGCCATCATGATCGGCTTACGCCCGATCCGATCGGAGAGGGAGCCGAAGACGATGAAGAACGGCGTCCCCAACGCCAGCGCGATTGCGATGATCACGTTGGCATCGACGAAGGAGACTTTTGCGGTCGTCGCACCCTGCAACCAGGAGAGGGCGTAGAACTGGCCGGTGTACCAAACGACCGCTTGCCCTGCGGCGGCACCCCAGAGGACGAGCAGGATCGTCTGCCACTTTCCTTTGCTGCCGAGGCTGTCGGTGATCGGCGCGGTCGAGGTTTTGCCGGTCGTCTTCAGGTGGGTGAAGAGCGGGGACTCGCGCAACCGCAGGCGAATGAAGAGCGACACACCCACGAGCACCGCCGACAGCAGGAAGGGAATCCGCCAGCCCCAGGAGTTCCAGGCGGCGATATTGCCCCGGAAGACCAACTCGCGCACCGCCAGGATCACGATCAGCGAGACGAAGAGCCCGAGTGTCGCGGTCGTCTGGATGAAGCTGGTGTAGAAGCCGCGACGGTTGTCGGGGACATGCTCGGCCACATACGTCGCCGCGCCGCCGTACTCGCCGCCGAGCGCGAGCCCCTGGAGAATACGGATCGTCACCAGGATGATCGGCGCGGCGATCCCGATCGTGTCGTAGCCGGGCAACAACCCGATCAGGAACGTCGCGCCGCCCATGATCAGCAGCGTGACCAGGAAGGCATATTTGCGCCCCACAATGTCGCCGATCCGCCCGAAGAACAGCGCGCCGAACGGCCTGGCGGCGAACCCCGCCGCGAACGTCGCCAGGGTCGAGAGGAGCGCGGCGGTGGGATTCCCCTTCGGATAGAACTGGAGGGCGATGACCGCCGCGAGACTGCCGAAGATGTAGAAGTCGTACCACTCGATCATCGTCCCGACCGCCGACGCGCCGATGACCTGGAAGATACTCGTGTTGCCCAATCGCTCGGACGCTGTTGAGGGTGCCGCCGAGTGCGCTTGGCCCGACATCGCTGCCTCCAGAGATACCCGAAGCCGCCCCCCGGGACGTCCGGGGGACAAGGATACCGATCGCGCGCCTGCTGACACACGGCGTTGTGTGCGGGGTGAGGGACAGAACCGACGCGCGATCGGCACCGATCGCGCGGCTGAAGCGAGTGCGGGAGGAACCCACCACCCGGTAGGCGATGCGCTGAATCATTGCAATGGCGATAGGGTGGCTGCTCTCAGGATAGCAGGCCGAGGTTGCCCACCGCGTAAACGAACATTAACGGTGGGTAAACGCGCGTGCCATCGGCATAAATCGTCGCCATGCGATGCGGCATCTTGCCACACCATCGCCGTATACTTCCTGCCACGATTCGTAAACGCAAATTCTAGCCTGCTACTCGTCTGCATGAGTGCGACAGGGAGGGTTGGATGCGACGGAGCAGATGGGGTCAGCGGCTGATCGCCCTGGCCTGCCTGGGGTTCCTCTTGTTTAACTATCCCCTGCTCGGGCTGTTCAATAGCCCGCACACGATCGGTGGCGTCCCCATCCTTTATGCCTACCTCTTCGTCGCCTGGGCGGTGCTGATCGGGCTGCTGGCGACCGTGGTGGAGCGGGGCTGAGACGAGCAGCACATGGGGGGGGACGATGTTGCAGGGCTGGGTCATCATCATCTGCGCCCTCGGCTATCTCGGGGTTCTCTTCGCCATCGCCTCCTGGGGCGATCGGCGGGCGGATCAGGGTCGCAGCGTCATCAACCACCCGGTCGTCTACGTCCTCTCGCTCGCGGTCTACTGCACCTCATGGACCTATTACGGCAGCGTCGGCCGCGCGACCAGCCGGGGCGGCGAATTTCTGACGATCTATCTCGGCCCGACGCTGATGGCGGCGTTCTCCTGGCTCGTGTTACGCAAGATCGTGCGGATCAGCAAGGCGCAGCGGATTACCTCGATCGCCGATTTCATCTCCGCGCGCTACGGCAAGAGCGCGGCGCTCGGCGGGCTGGTCACGGTCATCGCCACCCTTGGCGTCATCCCCTACATCGCGCTCCAACTGAAAGCGATCTCGGCGAGTATCGCGGTGCTGCTCCACCACCCCGACCCGCTGCTGCGCGCCCAGGCGGGCGATCCTGCCCTGGCAACGGATACCGCCTTCTATATAGCGCTGCTGCTGGCGGCGTTCACGATCATCTTTGGGACGCGCCACACCGACGCGACCGAGCGCCACGAAGGGATGGTCGCGGCGCTCGCCTTCGATTCGGTCGTCAAGCTCGTGGCCTTCCTGGCGGTCGGGCTCTTCGTTACCTTCGGGCTATTCGATGGTTTCGGCGATCTGACCGCCCGCGCACAAGCCCTCCCGCAATTCGCCACAATGCTCACGATCGGCGGCGATGGTTGGGGGAGTTGGACCGCGCTGACGATCCTG
>DATCMP010000729.1:0-6884 GCA_036563365.1 Thermomicrobiales bacterium | reverse complement strand
AGCGCGCAAGGTGAGATCGACCTGGCCTGGGCGATCGTGCGCGCGGTGTTGCCGGACGGGCCGACGACGGAGCCGGGCGGCGAGGACTACCGCGAAACCATGCCGCTCCAGCGCCTCGCGGCGCTGCTGGCCCTCGATACCGGCGACCTGCCGCTGGCGAAAGCTTGGCTCACCGCTCACGACCGCTGGCAAACCTGGGGCGGCGACATCCCGGGGGAGGTCGAGGGCTTGCTGGCGTGGGCCGCATACCGGCGCGCGGGGGGCGAATCGGCGGCGGCACTCGTCCATGCGGAACGGGCGCTGGTCGCGGCTACCGCGCCGCGCCAACCATTGGCCCTGATCGCCGCCCGGCGCTTGCTCGGTGAACTCGCCACGGAGGCGGGTGACCACGCGAAGGCCGACACGCACCTCCTCGCCGCAAGGGCGCTCGCGGACGCCTGCGCCGCCCCGTACGAACGCGCCCTGGCCCTACTCGCCCTCGCCGCGCTGCGTCGCGCAACCGACCAGCGCACCGCCGTCCGCCAGCTCGCGACGGAAGCGCGGGAGATCGGCGCGACGCTCGGCGCCGCACCGACCGTGACGCGCGCCGAGGCGCTGTTGACGGGCCTCACCACCGCGCAAGCGGACGTCGCCGCCTACCCCGCGGGCTTGAGCGCGCGTGAGGTCGAGATCCTCCGCCACGTCGCGGCGGGGCTGGCGAATCGCGACATCGCCGCGACGCTCTCGCTGAGCGAGCACACCGTCCGCGCCCACGTTCGCCACATCTTCGCCAAGACCGGTGCGGACAACCGGGCAGCGGCGACCGCCTTCGCCTTCCGTCACCGCCTCACCTGATCCTTCACCTCCGCCCACTCGCCACCGCCGCATAATCAATTCCGCCTATCGGCATCCCACAAGCGCCGTGCGGGAAATAGGCGACGCGGGCGATGACGGCCAACACGCCGCCCCCTACCATGAGAGGGCAGACCCCAGAAGGGGGCGAGCGCTGTGGGGATACGGCACGCGCGCGGCACGGTGTAATCGACGGAGCCCTGGCGGGTGCCGGTAGGCGGGGATACCGCACGCGCGCGGCACGGTGACGAAGGAGGTGAACGGTGGAGCACATCGGCTTCGCGCTGCCCATCCTGCCCGGCAAGGGGGCGGCGGCCCGCGCCTTCCAGGGGGAATTGGCCGGGGCGCGCCGGGCCGAATACGCCGACGCCGAGCGGGCGCTCGGCATTGTCAAAGAACTCTGGTTCCTGCAGGAGACCCCGAATGGCGACCTCTTCATCGCCTACCTGGAGAGCCCGAATATCACGCAGGCGCTCGACCGCTTCGCGGCGTCGCGGGCGACATTCGATCTCTGGTTCAGGCGACAGCTCGCCAACATCACCGGCGTCGATCTGGGCCTGCCGCCGCCAGGGCCGTTGAGCGAGCTCGTCTCCCGCTACGAAGCCGCAACCTACAACCCGTAGCCGACGCGCTAATACCCCCAGTATCCCCACCCGCCGTCCATCACCCAGCGGATCGTCCCGGGGTATCCGCCCAGACGATCCAACCAGACGATTTGACCGGACAAGCCGCCCAGACAAAGGAGGCCCAGATGGTTACCACCACCCCGAACATACAGACCACGCCCCCGCGGCGATCACCGCCGCGACGGTGGCGCTGGTACTGAGCGCCCTCGCCGACCTCACGAATGTCGGCGGGTATCTCTCCGGTGCCCCGATCCCACCCGCGATCCTCGGGATCGAGATCGTCCTCGGCGTCGCAACACTCGTCGCCGCCGGAGCGTTGTGGGGGCGGCAACGCTGGGCGCTGCCGCTATCCCTCGTCCTGGCCGTGTTCAACCTGCTGCTGGGCCTGATGGGGATCGTCACCGCCGGTAGCACGACCGGGAAAATTGTCACCGCCACCGGCGCGATCCTGGGCCTCGTTGTCCTCGCGCTGGTCGTCCCCCTGACCACCCGCCGCACGGCCAACTAAACAACGGCCTTGGCGCTATGGGTAGCGCACCGGCGGGCGTCCGGCGCACGATGCGCCTGGCAACGGGTCGGGGTGCGCGCCATCCCGTATCACCACGCCCACACAGCCCGGTCAACGTCACCCGCCGGAAACCGTCGCGATGCGATCAGGGAGGTTCATGATGACACAGACGACAACGATCGATCGACTGTTGGACAAGGTTAGCGGCATCTGCCTGATCGCCGCACCGCTCCTCTCGGCGATCAGTTCGCCCTTGCGGTTCAATCAGGCGACACTCTTCGCGGCGGGGCTGACGCAGATGTACGCGTGTGTCCTGTTCATCCCGGCGCTCCTCGGTCTCGCGCGCCTGCTACGCCACGCGGCACCGCGCCTGGCGCTCATCGGCGGGCTGCTGGGGATCCTCGGCAGCGTCGGCGGGGTGAACTTCGCCACCCTCCTGCTCTACGAATGGGCGGCCCGCACGGCGGGTGCCGATGAGTCGACCGTGCGCGCGATCACCGAGACCGTCCAATCCCGGCTCTGGCCCGCGCTGAGCCTGCCCACGATCATGTTCCCGATCAGTTTCCTCATCCTCAGCGTCGGCATCATCCGGACGGGGGTCACGCCGAAATGGGTGGGGGGGCTCCTGTGCGTGGCGGCGATCATCTTCCCGCTGGGCCGTATCCCCGACATCCAGGCGCTGTTCCACCTCTCCGATCTCCTCCTGTTCATCCCGTTGGCCTGGATCGGCCTGCGCTGCCTCGCCAGCGCGACGCCGCAAGGTGTCGCCGTGCCCGCGACGGCGTAAGCCACCATCGAACGGCGCGCGGATCACCTCCCCCCGGACCGGCGCCGTAACGACCCGCCCAACCTACGAAAGGTTCATCCCAAACCCTCTCCTGGTGCCGAATACTTGTGCGGGTCGCTGCGTGCTGTGTAGTACGCAGCGATTCGGCATCCGTGCGGGCCATTATTGCCCCCACACCGCGAGAACGGCGTGGCTAGGTGCCGCGTAACCCTCGATTATTGCATCCGGGTTATAGACTGGGGAAGTGGGGCCAGCCGGTAGCGGGCAACGATCATACGGAAGGGGTAGTGAAGATGGACGAAGCGGCGATCGGCGCATACATCACCACGACGTTCGATGGTGTCGAGACGGTCACGGTGAACGGCAATATGTTCTATTTCTACGGTCCCGAGCATATGTTCCCGTTCGCCACCCTCATGACCAACGATGATAACGACACCGCTTCCGACCTCAACCGGCCCGGCATCTTCCGCCTCAATATCGGCATCGACAAAGCGACCTTCCACGCCCTGCTCGGCGGGGCATCGCCCGCGCCCGACGCCGACACCGCAGCCGCAGATGCCATTGATTTCACCGTCCTCGATCAAATCCTCCCCCACCCGGTCTATGGCCGGATGTTCTGGGTCTGCATCCTCAATCCCAGCGGGACAACATTCGCCAACGCTATACAACCGCTACTGATCGAGGCGTATGACAGAGCTGTGGCCCGCGAGAGGCGGCGCTTGGCACGCGGCTGAGAAGGCTATCGCACCGATAGGTACCGGTTATCGTGCGGAGGCACGCCTTCCAGCGCAGCCACGTCGCGCCGATAACCGGTGTCCTATCACCGGGGTAGGTAGTGCGCTAGGGACGCGAGGATGGGGTGCGCGGAAGCGCCACCCCGCGCCTACCCTGCCGCCCGCGCATCACCCCGCACCGCCCACGCCCCTCGCTCCACGACGCCCCCGCCCTCCCCGATCGTCACCGCGATCGCCGTGTCCTGCGCGGGGCTCGTCGTCGGAAACCAGTGCCGCCCCGCCCGCACCACGATCAGGAGGCCGTTCGCATCGCCGACCGCCGTGAAGGTGTCGCTGGCCTCCCCATAGATCGCCAGCCCGAACTCGCGCCCCAGCGCCGCCACCGTCCCCGGCACGTCGTCGGTCGGCAGCCCGATCTCGCTGACGTTCAGGAGTTGGCGCGCGTCGAACGGCCCCTCCGCCGCGTTATCGAGCGTCTGGCGAGCGATCAGCTCGAGGATGTTCCCCGCCGGATCGCGGAAATAGACTTGCTGCGCCCGCCACAATGCCGAGGAGAATTGATCCTCATCCCCCTGCGTCAGCAGCGCCGCTCGTCCAGCCAACCACGCCTTGCCCGCCGCCAACTGATTGCGCGGGATCGTGAACGCGAAATGCTGCACCCCGGGGTCGTCGGCGCCGCCTACCTGCGCGAATATCAGGCGCGATCCCCCCGCCCGCACCGTAAACGATTCCGCCCCATCGTCCACGAGTTGCAACCCTAAGACCCCGGCATAGAACGGTCGCAAGAGCGCCAGATCCCGCGCCGGTATCCGCACCTCACGTATGTGCATCGCCTCCCCCTCCCCTGTCATCGTCGGTGGCGGATCGCCCGCCACCCATCGCTTCCAGTATCGGCCCGCCCAGGGTTAATGGCACCGATCAACCGCACAGGAACGCCGGGCGAGAGCGGCAAGCTTATCCTGGCGGATCGGCCAGCGCGGGCGCCGGCACACCCCTTCGGGTTACCCCGGCCGAACACCACGAGAGACCCGCCGAGGGCCGCACGATGGGGGCCACCCCGGCATCCTCTACCAGCAGCATTCGCACCACGTCACGCACAGGAAATATTGACAAAACCTGTTCAATTCTGTATCCTACGCGAGGTCGCCGCCGAGCGGGCGAGGAGCGAAAGGTCGCCCCGCGAAGCGCCGAAGTGATAGGATTGCAAGCGGTTCACGCGACCAACCGCAGCGATATAATGACAATACAGGGCCTTTCGCGGCAGATGGGCAACGGCAATCCCCCGGCCAGACGGAACGGTCGGACACGCCGCTATTTGCCGACGAGCCAGCCTTCCCTGATCGCTTCGCGGCACCGGACACCAGCAGCACGCGGATTTACGTTCACGAAGGAGCGACACCGTGCATATCCCTGATGGCTATCTGAGCCCCTCGACCTGCGCGGTGCTGTACGGCGCGGCCACGCCGTTCTGGTATCTGGCGGTGCAACGGCTGCAAAAGACGCTGACGACGCGCCTCGTGCCGCTGATCTCGATCATGGCGGCCTTCTCCTTCGTGATCATGATGTTCAATCTGCCGCTGCCCGGCGGCACCACCGGGCACGCCGTCGGGATGGGCCTCGCCGCGATCGTCCTCGGGCCGTGGGGCGCGATCCTCTCGATCTCGATCGCGCTGATCCTGCAAGCCCTCCTCTTCGGCGATGGCGGGATTTTGGCGATCGGGGCCAATTGCTTCAACATGGCCGTCGTTGGCTCGCTCGTCGCCTACGGCGTCTATCGCCTGCTCGCCGGGCGGGCGGCGCTGAGCGCGCCGCGCCGTGCGGTCGCCGGGGCGATCGCGGGATACGTCGCGATCAACGTGGCGGCACTGCTGGCGGCGATCGAGTTCGGGATCCAGCCGCTCCTCTTCACCGATCCGAGCGGCGTCCCGCTCTATTCGTTCTACCCGCTCTCGGTCGCGATCCCCGCGATGATGCTCGGCCACCTGACCTTCGCCGGCCTCGCCGAGGGGGTCATCACCGGCGGCGTGGTGGCCTATCTCCAGCGCGCCGATCCGGCCCTGTTGCGCCTCAGTGCGCCGCGCGACCTGGGCGAGGCGGCGAACGCCGCGCCGGTGGGCAAACGCTCCTGGCAGCCGCTGGCGATCGGGCTGGTCATCCTCGCGCTCCTCTCGCCGCTCGGCCTGCTCGCCAGCGGGACGGCCTGGGGCGAGTGGGGCGCGGACGAGGTCGGCGCGGAGCAGATCGGCTTCCACCTGCGCGGCCTGAGCGACGCCGACCGCGCCGCGCTGGCCGGTGAGTTGACGCGACTCGGGGGCACGACCGCCGACCCCGAGGCGGCGCGCGCGTTGCGGGCGGCGGGCGAACTGCTCGGCAGCAACGATCAGGCGGGCGCTACCGGGCCGCTCGATACGCGGATCGAGACGTTGCGCGCGGCGAATGGCAGCCAGTACCCGCAGATCGCCGCCCTCGCCGCGAGTGTGCGGGAGCCGACCGGGCTGACCCAATGGTCCTCGTTCTGGACCGCCCCGATCCCCGATTACGCGCCCGGCTTCCTGAAGAGCCCGGTCGCCGGTTACATCATCTCCGCGGTCGTCGGGATCGCGGTCGTCGTCGGGCTCGCCGCCCTGATCGGGCGCTTGCTGGTCAGGCGGCGACCGCTCGCGGGCAGCGAGTCGTGAGCCGCGTGAACGGCACACCGGGGGAGGTCGCCAGGGTGCGACCGGCGCGGGAATCGGCCCGGAGCCACCGACACGGCAGGGGCCGCAGCTTCGTTGAAAAGACCCTCGCCGGGCTGTCGGAGGCCCTCGAACGCTCGCTCTACAGCGAGGAGGTCGGCGCGCAGCCGGGCCTGTTGCAGCGGATCGACCCGCGCGTGAAGCTGATTGGCCTCCTGTTGCTGATCATCGCGGCGGCCTCCGCCCGCACGCTGCCGGTTGTTGGCGCGATCTTCCTCGTCGCGGTCGCCCTCGCCCTCCTATCCCGACTCTCGCTGCGGACCCTCGCGACGCGGATCTGGGTCGGTGCCCTGCTCTTCACAGGGGCGATCGCCCTGCCCGCCCTCTTCCTGACGCCGGGGCGCGAGATCGCGCGCCTGCCGCTGCTCGGCTGGGCGATCAGCGCGCAGGGCTCCCTCTCCGCCCTCTTCCTGATCGGGCGCGTGCTGACCTCGACCACCCTGGCGACGACCCTCATCCTCACGACCCCCTGGACGAGCGTGCTGAAGGCCCTGCGCGTCCTGCGCGTGCCGGTCCTCTTCGTCGTCATCCTCGGGATGACCTATCGTTACCTCTTCCTCCTCCTCCAAACGGCGCTCGACATGTTCGAGTCGCGCCAGAGCCGGACGGTCGGGCGGCTCGACGGCGCGGCGCGGCGGCAGGTGGCGACGGCGAGCGTCG
>DATCMP010000725.1:0-7186 GCA_036563365.1 Thermomicrobiales bacterium | reverse complement strand
CTGCCCTGCGACGTGACGAGCGATGATGATATCAACGCCGTCTTCAGCGCCGTCGGCGAGGCGTTCGATGGGGGGCTGGATACGCTGGTCCATTCGGTGGCGTTCGCGCCGAAAGAGTCGTTCGCGGGTCTCTTCGTCGATACCGCCCGCGCCGATTTCGCCGCCGCGCTCGACATCAGCGCCTACTCGCTGGTCGCGCTGACCCGCGCCGCCGCGCCGCTGATGGAGGCCCGTGGCGGCGGTAGCGTCATCACGATGACCTATCTCGGCGGCGAGCGTGTCGTGCCGAAGTACAACCTGATGGGGGTCGCCAAGGCCGCGCTCGAATCGGCGATCACCTATCTGGCCTTCGATCTCGGGCCGCGCAATATCCGCGTCAACGCCATCTCCGCAGGGCCGGTGCGGACCCTGGCCGGGCGCTCGATCCCCGGTTTCCCGAAGATGGAAGAGTATGTCCGCACCAACGCGCCCCTCCGTCGCAACGTCGATATCGAGGACATCGGCCATCTCGCCACCTTCCTGGCCGGTCCCGGCGGGCGTAATATCTCCGGCGAGACGATTCACCTCGACGGCGGTTATCACGTCATGGGGATGGGCGTCCCGGTCGATTAATCGTGTGGCGAGTGGATGACACGAGAATCCGCCTGCCAGATTGTTTAGCTGGCGGATTCTCGCCAATCAGGAGCAGGGATGACCGAGCGGAACGCCAAGGTAACTACCCGTACCGGCGACGATGGCTACACCGGCCTGCTTGGTGCGGGCCGCGTGCCGAAGTGGGATCCCCGGATGGAAACGATCGGCACGCTGGACGAGGCCACCTCCGCGCTCGGCCTCGCCCGCGCACAGGTCACGGCACCGGGTGTCGCCGAGACAATCCACGCCCTCCAGCGCGACCTCTATCTGCTGATGGGCGAACTGGCGACGCCACCGGAGAACTACGAGCAGATGGGCCTGCATATCGCCGCTGCGGATGTCGCCAGGCTCGACGTGACCCTGGAAGACTTTCGAGGGCGCGTGCAGATCGGCAACCAGTTCATCATCCCCGGTGCGACCGTCGCCGGGGCCGCGCTCGATCTGGCGCGCACGATCGTCCGACGCGGCGAGCGCGACGCCGCGCGCCTGCTCCATGACGGGACGATCACCAACATCGAGGTGCTGCGTTTCCTCAACCGCGCCTCGGATCTCCTCTTCATCCTCGCCCGTTTCGAAGAAGGCGGCCACAGCGATCCGGCCAAGCCCGTAGGGTAAGGGCAGCATCGATAACTGGCGATTCTGTTTTCAACGCCCAACAGTGATGAACTGTTCGGGCGTTTTTTCTTGCATAGAGTCCACGCAAAGTTCTCAATGTACTTGACTTTACTGGTCGTTCGTCTTATTCTTTGACCGATCGGTCAAAGAAAGTTGTTGCGTGTCGTGTTGTTCTGAGCGAGGAAGCGCTGTGATCGAGCAGAAGGAACGGACCTTCACGGAGGTTGCGCGTCGCGCCCACATTATTGAGGCGGCGATCGAGACGATCGCGACCCTGGGTTACGCGCAAGCTTCGTTGGCGCAGATCGCCAAACGGGCACGGATCAGCAAGGGCCTGATCTCCTATCACTTTTCGGGCAAGGACGAACTGATCGAGCAAGTCGTCGAGCACGTCTACACAACGGGGACGAAGTTCATGGTCCCCCGCATGTTGGCGACAGGGAGCGCGCGGGAACTGCTACGGACCTATATTGAGGTAAATGTAGAGTTCATCGGGGCGCACCGTCAGGAGATGCAGGCGCTAGTCGAGATTTTTGCCAATGTCCGCACCGCCGAAGGCAAGCCGCGCTTCGATCAGGGGGCCGAGGAGCCGATCATCGCGGCGACCGAGGCGATTTTTGTCCGCGGGCAGGAGGAAGGCGATTTCCGTCCCTTCGCGACACGGGTGATGGCGATCACCCTCCGGCGCGCGATTGACGCGGTGACGACGCAGACGGCGACGAATCCGGCGTTCGATACCGAGAGCTACGGGCGTGAACTCGCCGATCTCTTCGACCACGCCACGCGGAAGGAAGGGTAAATGGGCGAGCGGCAGTTCACCGGAGCGGTGCCCGCTCTACAGATCAGCGGGTTGAGCAAGCGATTTGGCGACAAGATCGCGGTCGATCACCTCGATCTGATCGTGCCCAGCGGCTCGTTCTTCGGGCTGGTTGGGCCGAATGGGGCTGGGAAGACGACGACGATCGCGATGGCCGTTGGTTTGCTCCGCCCCGACGCCGGCGGCGCGCAGATCTTCGGTGTCGATGTCTGGCGCGAACCGGCGAAAGCGAAAGCCCGGCTCGGGGTTTTGCCGGACGGCCTCGCCTTCCCCGAACGCTTGACCGGGCGCGAGTTGCTGACCTACAGCGGACTGCTGCGCGGCCTCGCTGCCGCGACCGTCGCCGATCGCGCCGATGAATTGCTGACCGTCCTCGATCTGCGCGGGGCGGAGCGGACCCTCATCCTTGATTACTCGACCGGGATGCGGAAGAAGATCGGCCTCGCTGTCGCCCTCCTGCACGATCCGCGCTTGCTGATCCTGGATGAGCCATTCGAGGCGGTTGACCCGGTTTCGGTCGCCACGATCAAGGCGATCCTGGCGCAGTTCGTCGCCGCGGGCGGTGCGGTCGTTTTCTCCAGCCACGTCATGGTGCTGGTCGAGCAACTCTGCGATCACGTCGCCGTGATCGACGGTGGGCGGGTGATCGCGGCGGGGACGCTCGATCAGGTGCGCGGCGATCGGGGGCTGGAGAAAGTCTTCGTCGAGCTCGTCGCACAGCAAGAGCGTACGGAGGGCTTATCATGGCTCGCCTCCTAATCGGGCTGCGCCTGGCAACGTTACGCCATTCGCTGCGCGGCACGGGTGCCCTATGGGCGCTCGTCGGTGCCGTGCTCGTCGTCGTCTTCACCACCATCGGCAGGCGAGACGCGATCGATTCCGCCGATCTCCTCGCGATGAAGTTCGCCCTCTGGACGGTCGGCTGGCTCGGCGCGACCATGTTCGTCGGCGCGGGCGATGCGACGATACCGCCCGCTTATCTCCGACTCCTCGGTATCCCGCCGCGTCGCTTGATCTTCGGTCTGCTTGGGACAGCGTTGCTCGGTGTCGGGCCGATCCTCAGCCTGATCCTCCTCGCGCAATTGCTGATCTATGCGGGCGGCTTCGGCGTCGTGACCCTCGCGGTCGCCGCCCCCGCCATCCTCCTGCAACTGATCGTGACGATCCTGCTGGCGCGTGTCGTCGGTGAACTGCTCAGCGCGGCGGTCCACTCCCGGACGCGTGCCATCGTCGCGGCGCTCTTCAGCGCTGCCATCACGGCGGTCGGTGCCTCGGGCTGGGCGCTGGTCCCGCTCCTCGATCGGCTGCGCGAGCCGGGGTTTTCGTCGCTCGTCTCGCTCATGCTCCGCACCTTGCCGACGGGATGGGCGATCGTGTCGGTTGAAGGGGTGCGCGACGGCAATTGGTCACTCGCTCTGGGGGCGCTCGCCGGGCTCCTGTTCCTCTGCGGCGGACTCCTCCTCGCCTGGGCGGCGCTGCTCGAAGGGCAGACGATCACGCGCGGTGGCCGGCTCCTCCCCGGTAGCAGTCAGACACCCCGGTCATTGGGGGCTCAGCAACAGCCCCATCGGCGCGGTGACACTGCGCGAATTACGCTCGTGGTGGCGCGACCTCACGCGGATCGGCTATCTCGCCTTCGCGCTCTTCTACGGCCTGATCGTCTGCCTGTTGCCGCTGGCGTCCGGTTGGGCGGGGATGGTCCCGTGGACCGGCACGCTCGTCGCCGTGACGGCCGCCGCCGTCAGCGCCAATCTCTATGGTGTCGATGGGAGTGCCCTCTGGTTGACGTTGCTGACGCCGGGCGCGGCGCGGGCCGATGTACGCGGCAGACAGGTGGCCTGGTTCCTGACTATCGGCCCGGCGACGTTGCTGCTCACCGTTGTACTGACGATCGCGAGCGGCCAAAGCGGTGTCTGGCCCTGGGTTCTGGCGGTCTTCCCGGCGATCATCGGCGCGACGACCGGCCTGGTCGCCCTCCTCGCCATCCTGAACCTGATCCCGACCCGCGACCCGCATCGCCGTGTCGGAAATCTGCTGGATGACGGGATCGACCCCTTGCAAGTCCTCCTGATGGTCGCCCTGAGCGTTCTGCTGGTCCTCCCGGCTGGTGCGATCGTCCTGCTCGGCACGCGATTGAATCTGCCCCTCCTCGCCTGGCTAGGCGTGCCAATCGGACTTGCCATGGGGATACTCTACGCCTGGGGCTTCGGGGCGCTCGCCTATCGTCGCCTGGAAGCGCGCGGCCCCGAGTTGCTGCTGGCGATGCGCCGGGGGTTACCCGCGCGCACCGTGGCGTGGTCGTTGTCGGATGTGCTGACGGTAGGGCCACGAAAATCATCAGCGCTTTCCTCTCATGGGAAAGATTGCGGCCTTGATCGGCGACAGCTGGCCCTTCTCGTCGGGCTCTGGTTTCTCGGGCTGGCCGGGGGCGTTGAAGGTGGTGGCGCATTGGCGCATCTGGCGGGTGGGGCCGACGCGCGGCGCTGGTTCCTGCCCGTCTACTACGTTGTCCCGCGCGAACTCTGGTGGCAGACGAGCGTTGCGCTGCTCCTGCTCGGCCTTGTCGCTTGCAGCCTGTTCACCTGTCTAGTGTGGCAACGGTACCAGATCGAGTAGCGGCGTATCCGTGCCAGCCACTCCCGGTACCCACTCGCGCAGAAGCCCTGGAACCACCGATTGTTCGACTAGACCGCCATCGCCATCTCGGGTACGATGGAGGTGCGCCGCTCTGGCCGGTTCGGCCACCCCGACGCCTTCGAGACGCGACCTTCGCTTCACCATCCTTGCCATGAAGGAGGACCTGACGATGGCGATCGCGACCGATCTGCACACACGACCCTTGACCGAGGCGCTCGATCCGACGGCGCTGCGACTCATCGATACCGATGTGCATAATGATCTGCCGAGTCTACAGGAATTGCGACCATTCCTGGCGCGCGAGTGGCACCCCTATCTCGACAATGGGGGGCCGAAGTTCGCCGCGCGTTATTACGCCAATACCGGCTCCGGGCGGATGGATGACGCCGTGCGCGAGGAGGACGGCTTGTGCGCCGGCGACCCCGACTGGACGATTCAGCAGTTGATGGTCAAGTACCGGATCGATCTCGGCGTCCTCACGGGCGGGCTGACCGGGGCGATCAGCGTCGATTACAACGCGCGTTTCCTCGCCGCTCTGGCGAGCGCCTATAACGACTGGACATTGGAGAAGTGGGTCCGGCCCTATGGCTGCTTCAAAGGCTCGATCCTGGTCACGCCGCAGGACGCCCTCGCCGCCGCCCGCGAGATCCATCGTCTCGGCGATGATCCGGGGATGGTCCAGGTGCTCCTCGCCTCCGCCGCGCGGATCCCCTACGGGAACGTCGCGTACTGGCCGCTCTACGAGGCGGCGGTGCAATACGATCTGCCGGTCGCGATCCACGTCGGCGCGGAGGGGACCGGGATCGCCAATCCCCCGACCGGCGTCGGCTACCCGAGCACCTATCTCGAATTCCACACCGACCACTCGCAGACGATGATGGCGCACTGTGTCAGCCTCGTCACCGAGGGGGTGTTCGAGCGGTTCCCGACCCTCAAGTTTGCCTTCATCGAAGGTGGCGTTTGCTGGGCACCGTATGTGATGGGACGGCTCGACCGTCTCTACCGCACGTTGAAGGCCGAGACCCCCTGGCTGAAACGGTTGCCGAGCGAATATATCCTCGATAACTGCTACTTCAGCACCCAGCCGATCGAGGAGCCCGATGATCACCGGCATCTGCTCCAACTGCTGGCGATGCTGCGCGCCGAGCGCACGGTCGTCTTCGCCAGCGATTATCCCCACTGGGATTTCGACAATCCGATCCTCGCCTTCACCCACTTCCCGAAAGATCTCAAACGGCGGATCTTCGTCGATAACTCGCTGGAGATGTACGGCTCGCGCCTCCTCGCGCCGAGCGTGAGGTCGTTATGAGCGTGGATGTGACGACGCGGGGCAAGTTGGGCGGTGACGCCGCCACCGCCGTCCGCGCGATTGATGTTGATCTCCACCCGCAGATCACCGATTGGCAAGCGCTCGCCGCCTACGCACCGGAGGGCTTGCGGCACCGCATCGCCCGCACCGGTGGGCCGCCGCTGGCGCGACACGGCTTTAATCCGGTTGGCACCACCTATGGTGTTGCGCCGCTACCGACCGGCCCGGCTGGGAAGATCGGCCAGCCAGCGGGCGATCCGCAGTGGGTGAAGGAGCAATACCTCGATCCGCGCGGGATCGACCTGGCGATCCTCACCAGCGATCTCACCAGCCTGGGTGTGCAGCCGAATATCGACATGGCGGCGGCGCTCGCGCGGTCGCACAACGATTGGCTCCTCGACACCTGGGTACGCCCATTTGGTTGCTATCGTGCCTCGATCCTGATCGCCCCGCAGGATGCCGTGCAGGCGGTCGCCGAAATCGAGCGCCTCGCGGACGATCCGGGTGTGGCACAAGTGCTGCTGCCGAGCGCGACCGAATCACCGCTCGGCCGTCGGCAGTACCACCCGATCTACGAGGCGTGCGTGCGACACGGGTTGCCGCTCGCGCTGCATCTCGGCGGCGAGGGTGCAGGGATGTCGCCGCCCGCCACGGCGGTCGGTCACCCGAGCACCTATCTGGAGTGGTACGGCTCGATCCCGCAGAGCTACATGGCCCACATCATGAGCATGATCACCGAGGGGGTCTTCGAGCGTTATCCGGACCTCAAGGTGGTGCTGCACGAGGGGGGCGTCTTCTGGCTGCCGCACATCATGTGGCGCTTCGATAAGAACTGGAAAGCGCAGCGCGCCGAGACGCCGTGGGTGAAGCGCCCGCCGAGCACGTACATCCTCGAACATTTCTACTCGACGACCTATCCGCTGGAGGCTACGCCTGACCCCGCGCACTTCGAGCAGATCTTCGCGATGATCGATGCCGAGCACCATCTCCTCTTCGCCGGCAACTACCCGCACTGGGAGGCGGGCGATCCCGCTGAGATGCTCAACGACATCCCGGGGGCGTTGCGCCAGCGTGTTTTATCCGATAACGCCCGTGCGTTGTACGGGGAACGACTGGGCTAGTCGTGGGTCGTGGGTCGTGAGTCGTGAGAGGGTTCACTGAGAGCAGAAGCCTTG
>DATCMP010000723.1:0-4498 GCA_036563365.1 Thermomicrobiales bacterium | reverse complement strand
CACAAGTATCGCTGAAACCTTGGAGTTTTCCAAGGTTCGTAGGACCGAATCGTGACGAATTTTCAAGTCGTGGCAGATCCGGAGAATCGCGACGATCGTGCGCTTGCGACGCGACTCAGGCAGTCGTGATCTCGTGGCGCGTGAGCGCGCGTGAGGCAAAGCCCTACCCCAGGCACGGTCTCGGAGCCCAGCCACCGGCCGCTGACGCAGCAACCCCACCAACAGCTCGAAATCCGACACGAACGGTTGGCCGGACGGCACGCTATCGCGTTGTCTCACTCGCCAGGGTGCGCTCGATGCCGACACGCAACTGGCGCAATTTCGCCGCAGTATCGGTCAGTTCCTCGACCAGCCCCGACGAGCGTTCACGTTCGGCCCGTACAAAGCGCGTGTACGGCGCAACCGCCTCGCGGATACGAGTCAATGAGCGATCGAGCTCGGCGGCGAACTGCTGGCGCAGGGTGGCGACCAACTGCTCTCGCAGCGCTTCCGACCGCGCCCGAAACTCTGACTGCGCCCGGCGGCGTTTGGCGGGTAAGATCCCGAAGCCGAGCAGCGCCACGAACGAGGCGGCCAGGATACCGGTCACGTCAACCGCCACGGTCGAGGCCGCCGCGACGACCAGCGCGCCGAGCCCGACCGCGCCGACCTGCGCCAGCCCGGTCCCGACGATCGCGCCGCGCACCGACTCGCCGAGTTGTCGCGCCTCGCGCCCGGCGTCGTAGCCGGTCACCACCTGTTGGGCCTGCCTGCCGACCGAGGCGAGCAACGCCCGACGGTCGTAATCGAAGCCGCGCCCCACCTCACCGATCACCGCGTCGTTGTACTTGGTCAACTGCCGCCGCGAGATATACTCGTTGATTGCGGTCCACGTCTTCAGGTCGCGCTCGATCAGCCAGTCGATCAACTCCTGCACGGTCGCCTCGATCTGGCTCTCCGTGTCGCGCGTCACCTCGCGTTCGAACTCCGCGCGGATCTTGTCGGCGTTCAGGAGATCGATCGTCCGCCCGATTCGCAACGTCTCATCGAAGAAGGTCACGCCGCGCTCATTCATCGCCAGGATGATCTTCTCGATCTTGGTCAAATACAGCTGGAAGTCGCGCTCCATGTCCTCGCGATAGGCTTTCAGTTGCCCCTCGATCGTATCGATCGTCTTGCCGTCTTCCGCCAGCAGGGTCAGTCGCTCTTGCGCGACGCCGTAATAGCGCTCGGTCAGCTTCTCGGCCACACCGAGCGGATTAAGCAGCTTCAGCTGCAAGCGACTCGTCTCATCCAGCGTCTCGACGATATAGCGCTCCAGCGCCGCGAAGCGACTACGTTCCCAGAGCGCGTCACGCTCCGGCCCTGGCTCCAGCGCTTTCGCCGCCTGGGCCACCTTCGCGGCGACCGGGAAGATTTCGGGCGTGAAGCCAAGAAGGCGCGCCGCGTTATCGCCGATGAATCGTTCGACCTCGGCCAGCCCGGCGGCGTCGAGGAGATCGACCTTATTCAGCACGATGACGATCTTCTTGCCCCACTCGCGGATCACCTGCATATAGGCGCGTTCGCTCTCGCTGAACGGCCGATCGGCGCTGGTCACGAAGAGGATCAGGTCCGAGCGCGGCACGAAACTCTGCGAGATCGCCTCGTGTTCGCGGATGATCGCATTCGTCCCCGGCGTATCGACCACGCTGATGTCGCGCAGGAACCGCGCTGGATAGGCGTGCTCCACGATCCCTTCCGCCGAGACCTGCGTGCCGTGCGTCGGGCCGAAGCGCAGCACGTTGATCATCGCCGTGGTCGGCGTCACCCCTTCGGGCATCACCGGATCGCCGAGCAACGCGTTGATGAACGCGGATTTGCCGGAGTTGAACTCCCCGACGATAACGAGCAGGAAGATTTCGTCCAGCCCGCGGACGGCGCGGCGTAACAGGCCGAGCTCATCGGGCGCGGCCCCGAAGTCGGTCATCCGGTCGAGCAGCCGGTCCAGGACGGCGCGCTCCTGGGCTACGAGAACCCGTTGACGGTCGCTCAGGATCTCCTCGGTTGTGATCTCCGCTGTCATCGCCCGCCTTCATCCTTGACACGTACTGCTATGTACAAAAAATTCCCATCATCAATCATACGATGCGGATGCAGTTTCCGTGCCATCCCCCTTATCCGTCCTGTCGCAATAGTGGAGGTGTCCGTACACGATAAAATCATGGTATCATCACCGCAGGAGACGCTTACCTATCCGCGTTCGCCCATTGGAGGAAGCCGTGCAACGCTGGCGACCATCACCATCCGCCGGTAGTCTCGTCGGTATCCTCGCGCTCATTCTCTGCGCGGGCGCGATCGCCGGGCTCATCCTCCGCGCGATCCCCGACGTGAGCGCTGGCTCATCGCTAGTCGTCGGCCTCTGGGTGCTGGTCGGCATCTTGACCCTGGTGAGTTTCGGGCTGGTCGTCCTACTCTGGGGCTATTTCACCCTCAGCTATACCCTGGCCGAGGCCGAAGGTGGTGCGCTAATCATTCGCTGGGCCTGGCGCACGATCCGCCTGCCACTCGCCGAGATCGAATATCTCGGCCCGGCGCGTCAACTCCTCAAGAAGCCGCAAGTGCGTCGCCTCTGGCCGTGGCCCGGCTATTATCTCAACGCGATCGACGATGAAGCGCTCGGCAAGATCCGACTCTTCGCCACCTTGCCGCCGCGCCGCCAGATCCTGATCTGCTCCGCACGCGGCTCGTTCGGCATCTCGCCCGATCGACCTGCGGCCTTCGCCGCGCAATTCACCGCCCTCAACGAGGCGATCGAAAGCGGCGCACCGATACCCTTGAAGCCGCTCGCTACGGCCCCGGCCACGTACGCAGATTTCCCCACCGGCGACGCAGAGACATTCCCCGCGAGCACGGCGCTGGACGACGAGGAAGAGGAAGCGTACCCGAGCATCGCCGCCAACGGGCAACGCGACTTCCGCGAGCGCACCGCCGGTCGCCCGCTCTCCCTCTTCGCCGACCGCCCCGCCGTCAGCCTCATCCTGCTCGGTGGGGCGCTGATCGCCGCGATGGTCTGGTTCATCCTCTTGCGCTTCGATGCGGTCCCGCAGACGTTGCCGCTGCACTATAACGCCACCGGGCAGCCCGACCGGATCGGCACCCCGCGCGAGATCTTCTTCTTCCCGCTGATCACCGCGCTCGTCGCGGTCGCCAACCTCGCGCTCGCCTGGAGCGTCATCCGCTTCGATCGCTTCGCCGCGCGCCTCCTGCTCGGCGGCACCTGCCTGGTCCAGACCGTCGCCTGGGTCGCCCTCCTCAAGCTTTTCTAACGCATCCCCACCGACCTCCCGCAACGAACGCGCGTAGCGACTTCCGGGTGTGACGTAGGCCGTAGCGGCGCAATTGACGCCACGCCTTGTCGGTGCTATATCCCATCTACTAATCTGTTCAATGAAACCTCGTCAATGAACACACATGCGGAGGTGGTGCAGATGACGATCCTGCGTGTCGGCCTCGTTCAACTCAACAGTCAGCATGATCGCGCCGCGAACCTCACCACGATCGAGACGCTGGTCGCCGAAGCCGCCACGCGCGGTGCCCGCTTCGTCATGCTACCGGAACATGCACCGTATCTCGGGTCGCAGGCGGGGTATCAGGAGGGCGCCGAGGCGATCCCCGGACCCACCAGCGAACGCTACGCCACCCTGGCACGCCAGCACGGGATCTATCTCCACGCCGGTTCGATGGTCGAGGCGACCGACATACCGGGCAAGTATGCCAACACCACCCTCGTCTTCGATCCTGCCGGCGCGATCATCGCCAAGTACCGTAAGATCCATCTCTACGATGTCGAGATCCCCGGTCGGGTTAGCTCGCGCGAGTCGGACAGCGTCACACCGGGCGACGAGATCGTCACGGTCGAAATCGAAGGGGTTACCTTCGGGCTGGCGATCTGCTACGATCTGCGCTTCCCCGAACTCTTCCGCCTCCTGGCGCTGAAGGGCGCTGAAGTGCTCGTCAATCCCGCCGCGTTCACCCTCTACACCGGGCGCGATCATTGGGACGTCCTGCTGCGCGCCCGCGCGATCGAGAACCAAGCCTGGATGCTCGCCGCCGCCCAATGGGGCAAGCACGAGCCGAATGGCGTCTGCTACGGGCGCTCCTTGATCGCCGATCCGTGGGGTACGATCATCGCCCAGGCCAATGACGGCGTCGGGATCGTCGTGGCGGACATCGATACCGCGTTGGTCCATCGGCAGCGCACCGAGTTGCCCTCGCTCGCCAATCGCCAGCCTGCGGCGTATACCCTGGCTGAGGCCGGTATTGCAGCGTTGCGCTAGGCACCGATAGCGCCCAGGACAAGCCTGCACACCCCACGATCCGGTATCATTGATGCTTGGCATTGATGCCCCTGGATCGCATCCGCCGACATCCGCGCTTGTGGAGGCCATCATGGTCCTGAAGACGATCGCGCTCGACCCCGCCTTCAATCACTTGCCCGATGACACGGAGGAGACGCTTGTGGGTAGTTCGCTCCACC
>DATCMP010000722.1:0-3985 GCA_036563365.1 Thermomicrobiales bacterium | reverse complement strand
TGATGATCACGATCGAGAGATCGGGCACCGGCGACGCGGAATCCGACGCGAGCGCCCCAGCAGATGGTTGACCAGCGAATGCGACACGTCCTAGCAAAAGTCCCCCAACTTAAATATCCGGTAAGCGGGACAATAACGCGCGACGATCAAGCTTGGTTGCCCACCATCCCCGTTCCCTACCCTCGGCGAACGGCCGGAAGGTGGCGGTCAGGGGACGATACCACGACGACACAGAGGCACCAAGGCCCCGTTCTTCTGGGGGCAGCGTTTATGCGTGGTGGGCTGGCGGCTACAGTCCAGCCCCCCTCGTTTACGTTCGCCGTCGCCATAAGGCGTCTGCCCTAACCAATTGGTCTGTCAGCATACCAGCGCCGGAAGGTCGCCCTGACACACTCTTCTTTTGTACGCCCCGATTGCCTCTTCTCTACTCGTTATCACCACTACTTGTCATCGCCGACGCAAACAGACTTACCCCGCCCTACGTATTAAGGGGTGTTACCCGGCAGGAGACGACAGAACGGGGAGACGAGCACGGATGGCGATGAACGTGGATCGAGCCACAGCGACACCGAACGACGATTACGACACTGCGACCTGTCCGAATCTCACCGAGGCCCTAACGATTCTCACCGAGGGGGCGACCCAGATCGGCCTCGCCTCACAGGGGATCGCCAGCGTCCCGCCAGCGGAACGACTCGGGGCATTGGCCGCGCCGGTTTTGCAACTGCTGCGCGATCGGTTACGGTTCGACGTCGCCTGGATCGTCATCGGCGAGACCATCGCCGCCCCGCGTTTCCTGCGCTGTATCACCGGCCCGCGGTTTGCCCATCGCAATACCGCCACGCTCACGCACGCGATCGAGCCGATGCTGGCGAACCTCGACGTACCCGATCACGGTACCCTTCCTCCGCGACTCTGGCACGCTGGGGCGATGGACACCGAACACGCCCCGGTTAGCGCTGAGTTGATCGCCGGACTCGGCCTGCAGGCACTGTTCCTGGTGCCGCTCTTGCCGCGCCAGGAGCAGAACCGTGCGGTCGGGGTGATTATCGCGGGTACCTGTTCAACCGCACTGGCACAACCCGAAGTACTGCAACTCCTGGGGCTCATCGGCGCGCAACTCGGCACGGCCATCGGTCACTCCGAAGGGGTGGAGCGACTACGCCTGAGCGAGGAACGCGCGCGGGTCGTGATGGAAGAGGCGACCGATGGGATCTACGTCGTTGACCAGCGGGGCTATTTCACCTATGTCAATCCCCAGACGGAACGCTATCTCGGCTATTCTTCCGCACAACTCGTCGGGCAGCATTTCAGCGCGTTCGTGAGCGAGGGGAACACCCCTGGAGCGCAATTTTCGCTCGATCAAGCCCACGGCGGCGAACCCGATGAGGCCATCTATGATCTCGACCTGCGTCGCAGTGATGGCGTTGTTCGCACCTTCGAGATCAACGGGCGCAATCTGCATGATCCCCACACGGGCACCTTCATCGGGCGTTTCGGCATCGCGCGCGACATCACCGAGCGTCGTCAACTAGAGAGCGAACTGGCGCGACGCACCCGGGCGCTCGAAGCGCTGAATGCCATCGCCACCCTCGCCGGGCGCGCCTCCAATCTCGATGCGATCCTCAATGAAGCGCTCGATCGCACACTCGCGGTGTTCCACCTGGAACAAGGGGCGATCTGCCTGCTCGACCGCGACGCCCGGGAACTGGCGCTCGCCGCGCACCGGGGGTATGACCAGCGCTTCACCGCGCGCCTCGCCCGACTCCGCGCCGATACGCCGCTGGCGGAACTCCTCCTCAACGCCGAGCATCCCCTCATCGGCAACGATCTGCCGCGCGATGTGCCGGTGTTGGCCGAGGCGGCCAGCGCGGCGGGGATCGGCAAGTACGGTTGCGTGCCGCTCCGCTCGCAGGAACGGACCCTCGGTGTCCTGATCGTCAGCGGACCCGATGGACGGTCGCTATCCCCATCGGACGGCGATACGCTGGCGATCGTCGGGGCGCAACTCGGCGCGGCGATCGAGAATGCGCGACTCGCGGCCGAGGCAACGGCCAGCCGCGCCGGGTTGGAAGCGAAAACGGCCCAACTCAGCCGCTTGCTCACCGTCAGCGCGGGGTTCGCCGCGAACATGCCGATCGACGCGATGCTCAACACGATCGCGACGGCGATCGTCGAAACCCTCGGTTTCGGCTCGGCCCACGTTCGCGCGCGCGACGAGGATGGGACGACCCTCACCGGGATCGGCTTCTGCGGCTACGATGACAACCAGCGGGAACGCCTGCAAAATGCGACCCCGATCGCCTTTTACGATCGCCTCCTCGCCCCGCGCTTCCGTCTCGGCGGCATCCAATATATCCCCCATGATATCGATCGGCGCGCCACCTTCGGTGGCGACTGGTCCGTCGTGCGGCAACCGACGCCGATCTCCTGGCAGCCGGGCCAATGGCACCCCGAAGACGCGCTGATCGTGCCGTTGCGCGGGCGCGACGGTTCACTCCTCGGCGTGATTTATGTCGATGAGCCGCTCGATGGTCGCGTGCCGGATCTGGAAAAGGCCGCGATGCTCGAACTCTTCGGGCGGCAGGCGGCGCTGGCGATCGAGAACGCCGATCTCTACGCGCAAATTCAGCGCGATCTGCGCCGTCAGAAAGCGTTGCGCGAGGTGATCGAGCACGTCAGCGGCGAACTCGACCTCGACCGTTTGCTCGAACAACTCCTCGCCGATGCCGTCGATCTCCTCGGCGGGGATGCCGGAGCGTTCGGCCTGTTCGATCGCGATCGCGGCACCTCCCGCATCGGCACGATCAACACGATGCCCGACAATATCCTGAGCGCGGTCATCAACGCCGGTCAGGGCGCGGACAGCCCCCTCATCGCGATCAGTCGCCCGACCGTCGCCGCAGGTGGTCAGGGGGCCGAGACGGTTATCCATGCAAGTCTCGGCGTGCCGGTCATCCAGGGCGACAAACTGGTCGGCACCTTCTTTGTCGGCTCGACCGATCCGACACGGCGTTTCGGGAAACGCGACGTCGAGACGCTGGAACTCTTCGCCAAGCACGCCGCGCTCGCCCTCGGCAACGCCCATCTCTACGAGGAGGCCCGCGCCCAGACCGCGCGGCTGGAAACATTGCGCGAGGCGATCGAGCAGATCAGTTCCGAGCTCGACCTACCGGTCCTGCTGAACCGCCTGGCGACCAGCACGATACGCCTCCTCGACGCCGATTCCGGGATGATCGCGCTGATGGACGAAGAGGCGGGCGATCTGCGGATCGAGGCGGGGTTCAACCTCCCGCCGCAGATGATCGGGCAGCGCCTGGCACCGCGCGAGTGGCTCGGCAACCGCGAGGGCAAGCAGCCGGGGCCGCTGCTGATCGACGCGAATGATCCGCTCCCGCCGGATCTGCTCCCCTCGCATACCCCCGGACACGCCCACATCGCGGCCCCGATCTGGTGGCAGAACCGCCTCATCGGCATCTTCAGCCTCTCTTCGGCCCGCGCGGAAAAACGGTTCAGTCAGACCGATCTCGAAACCCTCGTCCTCCTCGCCCGGCACGCGGCGGTGGCGATCGAGAACGCCGGGCTCTACACCGCCTTGCAGGAGCGCTTCTCGCAGGTCGAGGGGATCAGCACCGTCGGTGCCGCGCTCGTCGAAGAGCGCGATCTCGATCAGGTCTTAAGCACCGTCGCGGCGCAAATCATCGAATTACTCGGGGCGGATGGCTGCTCGATCTTCCTCCTTCCATCGGAAGTAACGCAAGACGATGAAGGCGCGGAATTGAGTTTGGCCGTCGCGCTCGGTGTCGGTTCGGAATCGTTCAAGGGGCGGAAATTGCCGTTGCACGGATCGCTCACCGGGAGCGCCATCCTAGAGCGCCTCCCACGTCTGGAAGCGGATTTACTCGCCGGTCCCGCCGACCGCGCGCCGGCGCTACGGGACGTGGGGATCGACAGCCTCCTCTCGGTGCCGCTCCAGACCAGTCGG
>DATCMP010000066.1:0-2096 GCA_036563365.1 Thermomicrobiales bacterium | reverse complement strand
GTACTGCTCCATCACCGCCCGCTGGTCCTCGATCCGGCGAAAGTAGAATTCGGGACCATCCCTCCAGCAGGTGCCCGCCTTGTCGGCATATTTCGGTGGGCAAGCGCCGTTGCCGGGATTGTCGGGGTATTTGGTGTCGGGCGGGTTGGCCGCGCTCCCCGGATGCGCGGCGAGAACATCGAAGTAGTTCCGCCCCGCGCCATCTGCGTAGGCATAGAACTCGCGCAGATATTCGGTGTCGTTGATCGCGAGGCCGGGGTCGCTGACGCCGGTGGGGGTGAGCCCGCCGAAGAGGACGAACATCGCCGGATCGATCGCTTTCACCGCTTCGTATCCGGCTTTCAGGGTGGCGAAGTAGGGCGCGATCTCGACATGCCCGCCAACTTCCCCCGCCAGGTTCTGCTCGTTCCAGATCTCCCAGGCGGCGACTTCGCCCTGGTAGTGCTCGGCGAGGAAACGCATCGTCTGCCCGAATGCGGCGGGGTCCTCCGGCAGGCCACCGGGCCGGGACGGTGCCGCCCAGTCGGGGGACTTGACGATACTAACGAGCACTCGCGAATGCCCGCTCGCGACGGCGATGATCGTGTCGTATGGCGCGGTGTTATATGCCCCTGGCGACGGTTCGAATTCGCGCCATTGCATCTGGACGCGTACCCAGCCGAATCCGGCCTCCTGCACTTTGCCCATCGTGCGCTTGTTCAGATCCACGCCCGCCCCGTTCCCGGCCAGGAAGACGTTGAAGCCGAACGCCAGTTGTTGGGTACGCAGGGGCGTGATCGTCAGCGGTTGTGGTGTCGGCGCGGATACCTGTCCGCGCGCCGTGCAGCCCGCGAGGAGCACGAGCGCGCTCAGTAGCCCGAACACCGTATAACCGATCCGCGTCATCCCGCTAGTATCCCTTCGTTCATTCGCGAGCCTACCCGGGAAAGAGCTGGGGGACTGTACCACGCCGGGCTGAAGGAGGACACCGGCGTTTCGGGTTATGTGCGAGTGCTGCGCGGCGTATTGGCCTCGCGTCGCTTGTTCTGGTATACTCCCCGCCTAACCGTCCTCCGCGTGTGGAGGATCCTTTGTGTCGCGGTTACAGATGTGTTGCCGCGAACCGCTGTCGGGGTATCTGCGCCGTGTCGCAGCGCTACCCGCTGAGAGGATGAGGAACGAGCATGGCGAACGCGGGTATCATTCGTGAGCTTGAAAAAGAGCAGATCCGACAGGACATCCCCGTCTTCCGCGCCGGCGATACCGTTCGCGCCCAGGTGAAGGTTGTCGAAGGTACGCGCGAGCGGATCCAGGCGTTCGAGGGTGTGGTCATCAGCCGCCGTTCCGGCGGGATCAACGAGAACTTCACCATCCGCCGCATCTCAGCCAACGGGATCGGCGTGGAGCGTACCTTCCTGATCAACAGCCCCCGCCTCGACCGGATCGAGGTCGTGCGCCTCGGTAAGGTGCGACGCGCGAAGCTGTACTACCTGCGCGGTCTCACCGGCCGGGCGGCCCGGATCAAGGAGCGTCGGCCCAAGGGCTTCATCGCCAAGAATCGCGCTGCCGCCGCCACCGCCAAGTCCGGGGACTAATTTTCCTCTGTACAACAGGTGCTGCCATCCAGGTGACGAGGGGGGCGATCCGCAAGGGTCGCGCCCCTTCGTCCTATGCGGTTCGATGACGCGCTGGGAGATAGCCGATGGCGACTGTGGTTGCGCCGGGGTTAACGCACGAGGCGCGGCTGGCTGAGCAGGGGTATCGCGCGATCGCCGGCGTGGATGAGGCCGGGCGCGGTGCCTGGGCCGGGCCACTGGTCGCCGCGGCGGTGATCCTGCCCGATCTCCACGACACCGACGCGGCGGCCCTGCTGGCACGGTTACAGGGCGTGCGCGACTCGAAGTTGCTCGACGCCGTGCGCCGGGAAGCGCTGCTGACGGCGATCGAAGGAACGGCACGCGCGATCGGTATCGGCTGGGTGCCCGCAACCGAACTCGATACGATCGGCCTTGGCGCGGCGAACCGGCTGGCGTGGGACCGCGCCGTGGCCGCACTGGGCATCAGCGCCGACTATCTTCTCCTCGATGCCTTCCGTTTGCCATCCTCGACGCTGCCGC
>DATCMP010000718.1:0-5323 GCA_036563365.1 Thermomicrobiales bacterium | reverse complement strand
CACAATTCCCTCATACCACACACAAAAACGTCCCCGGCGGCCGAAGCCGCCGGGGACGCAAGGTACTTCTCTAAATTTGCATCTAGAACGCCGAATCCTGTGCCGCCGCTTCGGGGATGGTCAGCGCGTCGGGTGGCACGACGATATCCATCGTCACCCCCTCGACCTCGCCCTCCTGGAGCAGCACCTGGGCGATCACGTCGTCCATATTCTCGACCCAGAAGAACTCCATCTCCTTGGCGACATTCTTCGGGATGAGGATCAGATCGCGCTTGTTCTCCGCCGGGGCGACGAGCCGCCGAATCCCGTTGCGGTGCGCCGCCAGGGTCTTCTCCTTCAGCCCGCCGATCGGCAGCACCCGCCCGCGCAGGGTGATCTCGCCGGTCATCGCCACGTCGTGCCGCACCGAGCGCCCGGTCAGCGCCGAGATCAGCGCCGTCGCCATCGTGATCCCCGCCGACGGGCCGTCTTTCGGCTGCGCCCCCTCCGGTAAGTGAATATGCAGATCCAACTTCTGTTGGAAGTCGGGATCGATCTTCAGCATCTCGGCGCGCGAGCGGGCGTAGGAAAGCGCCGCGCGGGCCGACTCCTGCATCACCTCGCCGGCCTGCCCGGTGATCGTCAACGTCCCGCGTCCGGGCATCGTCGCGACCTCGACCGGGATCATCACCCCGCCGATCTCCGTCGCCCCGAGCCCGATCGCCACGCCGATCTGCGTCCCACCGAGCCCCTGCTCGAAACCGTAGCGCGGCGGGCCGAGGAATTCTTCGAGCTTGCTGGCGGTGATGCGGATCCGCCCCGCCTTACCTTTGACCACCTCGCGGGCCACCTTGCGACAGACCTTGCCGATCTGCCGTTCCAGGCCGCGCACGCCCGCCTCGCTGGTGTAGTTGCGGAGCGCCTGGACGATCAACTTCTCCGAGAACTCGACCTGATCGCGCTCCAAGCCGTGCGCCTCCAACTGCTTCGGCAGGAGGTAACGCCGCGCGATCTCGACCTTCTCATCCTCGGTGTAGCCGCCGATATCGACGATCTCCATCCGGTCGCGCAGCGGGCGCGGGATCGGGCCGAGCGAGTTGGCGGTGCAGATGAAGAGGACACCCGAGAGATCGAACGGCAGATCGAGGTAATGATCCACGAAATTGCGGTTCTGCTCCGGGTCCAGCACTTCCAGCAGCGCCGAGGACGGATCGCCGCGCTGGTCGGACGAGAGCTTGTCGATCTCATCGAGCAACACGACCGGGTTTTTCGTCCCCGCCGTCTTCAACGCCTGGATCAGGCGACCGGGGAACGCGCCGATATAGGTGCGCCGATGGCCGCGAATCTCCGCCTCGTCGCGCACGCCGCCGAGGCTGACGCGCACGAACTTGCGCCCCATCGACTCGGCGATCGAGCGCCCGAGGCTAGTCTTGCCAACCCCCGGCGGCCCGTGCAGGCAGAGGATCGTCGCGTTTGCCTCCGCCGCGCCGCCGACACGGTCGCTCTTCAGCTTCCGCACCGCCAGGAACTCGATGATCCGTTCCTTGACCTGCTCAAGACCGAAATGATCCTCTTCGAGCACCTGTTCCGCCACATCGAGGTCCAGGGTATCCTCGCTCTGCTCCTGCCACGGCAAGCTCAGCGCCCAATCGAGGTAGTTGCGGACAACCGTCGCCTCGGCGGAAATCGCGGGCATCCGTTCCAGCCGGGTGACCTCCTTCAGCAGGCGATCTTCCAGCTCGGCACCCAGCTCTTTGCTCTTCACTTTCTCGCGCAGCAGTTCGATCTCGTTACCGCCCTCGCCGCCGAGCTCGTCGTGGATCGCCTTCAGCTGCTCGCGCAGGTAATATTCGCGCTGGTTCTTGTCGATCTGCTCGCGCACCCGCTCTTTGATCCGCTGCTCCAACGCCAGCACGTCCAGGTCACCGGTCAGCCCCACCGCGAGGCGCTCCAGGCGCACCGCCGGATCGGACTCTTCCAGCATCGCCTGGCGCTCGGGGATGCCGGTGATCAGTTGCGTCGCGAGGAGATCGGCGAGCTGGCTGGCATCCTCGGTGGTGCGGATGATCTCCAGCACCTCGCTCGTCAGTTTCCCCTTCTGCTCGCCGTGCTGCTCCACCAACTTCTTGACGTAGGCGACCAGCACCAGCCCATCCTGCGAACTCTGGCGGACCTCCTGGACCTCTTCGATCTGCACCGCCAGGAATGGTCGGCCCAATTCGACGGTGTTCAGGCGGACCCGCGCCAATCCTTCGAGGACCACCTGGATACTGCCACCCGGCTGGCGCTCGGCCTGCGAAACCTCGCAGAGGGTGCCGATCGGGTAGAGATCTTCGAATTGCGGGTCTTCGATATCGGGATTGCGCGGCGCGGTGAAGACGATCCGCCGACCGTGCGCCCAGGCTTCCTCGACCGCGCTGATCGAGCGACTGCGGCCAACCGAGAGGGTGACGACGTTGCGCGGGAAGATCACCACGTTCTTCAGCGCGAGGAGAGGATACCGCCGCGAATACAGCTCATACCGACTCATCCGTCTCCTCCACCCTCCGGCACCCGGCATAGCCGACCCGGAACTGATCTCAGCGTGGACATCTGCCGTGGCCTGCGCCGACGGCGGCATTCGCTCTTGGACGTACACCTCTGCCCCACCGTCAGGGCGGGCGCTCGATGATGAACGTACAGCAATGAGAGCAGCTTGCGATCGAAGTATAGCACTATGGGTCAAGGCAAGGAATCGTCGCAGCTAGTTCTTTGGTCCTAAACCGGCCGGGACAGTTCCCACGAAGCGTCAGTACCGCACCACCCTTGCATCCGCACAACACAGGAAGCGCAAAACAAGGGGGCTTGCCAAGCCGCCACCAACGATCCACACTCAGGGCGAAAGTGACAAGGATCGGCGCAGAGACACAGGGCGCGCAGCGGGCACTAGAGAAGGAGTGGGTGAAACGAATTAACCCAGCGACGTGGAGCAAGAAAGAGCGTCGCAGAGAGGACGGTCTATCTTTTCCCGCTTCTTCTCTGCGGCCCGCCGCGCCTCGGCATCCCTATGGTCAAACGCCCCCGGATCGTCCCGCCAATGATGGAGGTCACCATGCCGACCTACGATCGGATCATCGTCGAGAAGAACGTGCCCGCGACGATGCGGGACGGCACAATCCTCCGCGCCAACGTCTATCGCCCGGCGGCGGGCGGGCCGTTCCCGGTCGCGCTCACCCGGCTCCCTTACGGCAAAGAATTCGCCCTCGCCACCGTCGTCCTCGATCCGGTGCGACTCGCCGGGGCGGGGTATATCGTCGTCATCCAGGATGTGCGCGGGCGCTACGCCTCGGATGGTGACTGGCGACCGTTCGAGCGGGAGTTCGACGACGGCTACGATACGGTCGAATGGGCCGCGCGCCTGCCCGATGCCGATGGGCAGGTGGCGATGTGGGGGCTCTCCTACTTCGGGATGACGCAGTGGCAGGCCGCCGTGACCCAACCGCCCGCCCTGTGCGCCCTGACCCCGGCGATCACCTGGGGCGAGTACCGCAACGGCACGATCTTCCGGGGCGGCGCACGCGAGTGGGGGCTCGGACTCTCCTGGCCCCAGACCGCCCTCGCCGCCGATAGCCTGCTCCGCGCGTACGGTTCTGATCCCGCCGCGCTGATGCAACAGGTCGGCGCGCTCGTGGGCCAGATTGACAAAATCCCCGAGACTTACGCGCACCTGCCGCTGACCGACAGCGCCGATCCGAGCGGCGTCACCGGATTCGCCGCCGACTGGTTACGCACGTTGCCCCACGATCCGTTCTGGGATACCCTGCGGATCGACGGGCGCTACGATGAGATCGTGCTGCCGACGCTACATCTCGGCGGCTGGTACGACTGCTTCATCGGCGAGACGATCCGCCAGTACGTCGCGATGCGCGAGCGGGCGGAGGCCGAGGGTAGGCGCACCCCGCGCCTGATCGTCGGCCCCTGGACACACGGGAGCTTCGCCAACGTCGTCGGCGAAGTGGACTTCGGGCTGGCGAGTAACGGGGCCTTGCGCGGCGGGCGCGGCGATCTCACGACCTTGCACCAACGCTGGTTCGACGCAACGCTGAAAGGTGACGAATCGGGGCTGGCGACCGAGCCGCCGGTGCAACTCTTCGTGATGGGCGAGAATCGCTGGCGCGCCTTCGACTCCTGGCCGGTCCCCGGCGCGCGGGAGGAGCGCTGGTTCCTCGCCAGCGGCGGCCACGCCAACACCCGCTACGGCGATGGCACCCTCGGTCGCACACCGGTGGCGGGTGCGGACGTCGATTCTTTCGTCTACGACCCCGCCGCGCCGGTCCCGACGCGCGGTGGCGCGACGCTGCTCCACCCCGTCATCCCGCGCGGCGCGGTCGATCAAGGGCCGAACGAGGACCGCCCCGATCTCCTCTGCTACACCAGCGCGCCATTCGCCGCGCCCTACACCATCATCGGCGCGGTGTCCGTCACCCTGTTCGCCGCGTCGTCCGCGCCCGACACCGATTTCGTCGCGCGGCTGGTCGATGTTCACCCCGATGGCCGCGCGATCGGCGTGGCCGATGGGATCATCCGCGCCAGCGCCCGCGAGAGCTACCCGGCGGCAGGCGCGTTCGCGTTCACCGCGCCGACCCCGATCGAGCCGGGGCGGATCTACGCCTACACGATCGACCTCTGGGCGACCGCGATCACCTTCCTCCCCGGCCATCGCCTGCGCGTGGAGATCACCAGCTCCAGCTTCCCGCGCTGGGACCGCAACCTCAACACCGGCGACGACAGCGCCACCTCCACCGCGATGGCCGTCGCCCACCAGCGGATCCTCCACGACGCCGATCATCCGAGTAGCCTGACGGTGTGGCACGTAGCAGACTGACGGAGGATACGGTTCACCGCAGAGGCGAGGACGGTTGAACGCAAAGACGCAGAGCAAGAGAGAGCGTCGCGGAGAAGGAACAGAAGGGGAACGGCAAGGATTTAACCACAGAGGGCACAGAGACGAGAGAGACGAGAGAGAGAAAACGAAAGGAACGAAACAGGGGGCTGAGTGGGGAGAAGTGGTGTGAGAGTTGACCTCTCCCCCGGCCCCTCTTTTCTCCCGTTCCCCTTCCATGCCCTTTGTGCGCTCTGTGGTTGAGTTCCCGTCCCCTCACCCCTTCGTCCCCCCCGTCTTCTCTCCTCCCTTCTCCGCGAACTCACTCTTCCTCCGCGTCTCTGCGTTCAATTCGTGTCTCCCGCTCCCTCTCTGCGCGTCTCCGCATCTCTGGGGTGAACCGATCCCCACCCAGCCCCACCCATATCAGTCAGACAGCAGACAAGACGACTTGCCAGATGCCGCGATTCGGGTATGATGCAC
>DATCMP010000715.1:0-6197 GCA_036563365.1 Thermomicrobiales bacterium | reverse complement strand
ATATATCGCGACCGTAATAATTGATATGCGTAGTCGCAGACTCGTCGCTCGTCAGACACTGTGGCCCGGACATTACACAGTTTGGGGCGCACCCGAAGTGCTCCTCTCGGCGGTCAACGCAGTAGAATTAGTTTGATAGGGGTACGTGATGGCGACGCGCGACTACGAATTGTGGGATTTAACGGTTGGCAACCTGATGGGGGTCTATCCCAGCCAGGAAGCAGCACTCGCCGAAGTACGCGGCGGAGTACGCGACGATGGCGCAGCGGCATGGCGCGATGTTGGCTTACGGGTTGCCGCTGATAGCCCGGAAGAATCTCGCCAGATCGCTATTGGCGATGGGTTGATTGAGCTCGCCCTATCGGGGCTAGAGGAGCACGACGAGACTTCTCAGCACCTTGCTATGCACGGATGAGCCTTAACACCGCTATGCGTTGACCTCGTTCACCCATCCCCATCACCTTCACCAACGCCCCGGTGGTAGTGATAATGCTCCTGTGTTGCGCTGCTGAATGTCCCGATGAACTCGGCGCTGGTATGTTGCGGTCGCATGGGAGTGAACCAGCCACGCGCGACCGCCCAATCATAGACACCGATGTTGAGCGGATAGCGGGTGAGCGTCCCTGTTAGCTTATGCCGTTCAATCCACTCTTCGGCAATGACGCGATCGGTGAATACGCCGCCAGGAAAGGAGAACCTGTCGTTTGATGCACCACTGAATACCCACACCGAGGTATCCATTGCGGTCTTAGTCGCCTCGTCGTTACTTGCCATTCACTCCCACCTTATCCCTTGCCGCCGCGATCAGCCCGAACGGCCCGGCGAGCATCATGTCGCCGTGCGGAACGGCCTCGTACCAGCCGAGCGAGCGGGCAAGGGTGCGGTTCGGACCGGTAACCGCGACGAAGTCGAAGCCGCCAGCGGGGGCGTAATCGGCGGCGAAGGCCGCGCCGTGGCCGTCCTCCGCGAAGATCGTCTCGAAGTCGAGCGTCCCGGCGCGCAGACCGGCGACCAGTTCGGCCAGCCGGGCGGTCGTCAGCAGATGGGTGTGGTGCTCGAAGAGGCCCAGGATACGCCGCCCGCGCAGCAGGATCCCGAAGGTGTGCATGTTGCCGAGATTGACCAGGATCGCCCCGCGCTCGGCCCCCGCCGCCACGCGCGGGTCTTCCAGCGCCCCCCAGACACCCGCACCGCCGGTATCCATCACCGTCGCACCGGGGAGGAGCGCCCGCGCCGCCGCCATCCGCGTCAGGTAGGCGGGGAGATCGTCGTCGTAGGCGAGCAGGCCGAGATCGCCGCCCGCCGCGATGATCCGCGCCAGATGCTCGAAGCGGAAGCGGCGATTGCTGAACTCCGGTGAATCGCCGTGATCGAAGACCGCGACCGCGAATCGCTCGGGCCAGGGAATCTCGAACCGCGACAGCGTCTCGCGCAGCGCCGTCGGGTCGACATCGCCCAGCACGACCTCCGCGGCACCGGCGGGCGTCGCATCAACGATCCGCACCCCGGTCGCCTCGACCCGGCGCGGATCGTCGTGGATCGTCTTCGCCGCCGCGAGGGTCGCCGTCACCGCCAGCCCCGCCGCGAGGTGCGCGGCGATCGCGTCCGACGATGCCCCGCCGCCCATCGTCTGCCCGGTCAGGTGGATCGGTCGTCGCGCCGCCGTCAGTCGCCGGATCCGCGCCGCGACGATCTGCGTCTGCGACGGCAGGATCAGTTGGGTGCAGTTCTCCGGCGTCCGGTCGCTCTCCCAGAGCAGGATGTCCTGCGTCCCCGCGCCCACATCGATCGCCAGGATTCGTTCGGGGTTGGTCATTGGTCGGGTGTTCCTTTCACGCAGAGATCGCTGGCGGCTGAATCGCCCAGGGGGACACCCGGCCTTGCGGGCCTGCGGGCCACGAATCCCCGAGACTGCGCTCGGGACAAGCCCCTGACCCGGCAGGGGACCACGGCCCGCCTACGCCGGCTGGGTTCGTATCGGATACAATGTCTCTACCTTAAGACACCGTCTCATAACAATCCTAGCCGCCGCAGGGCGGCTTCGTGGCGCGTGAGCGCCCTCAAGGCGCGGTCGTGGTCCCCTGCCGGGTCAGGGGATTCAACCGTCGGCCACCTCTGCGCCCTTCCATCGGCCGCACCATGCAGCAGCATTCCCCACCCCAACCGGTCACGCCATGAATCCCTACGCCCAATACTACTGCCCCATCCATCCCCTCGTCTGCTATACTCCGCCCGTTCCAATGGCAGCGCAGTCCGAATAACGGTCCGCGCGCACGAGCGGCGAGCAATCCGGGGCGGATCACGGGTGGGATATCGGGAGGGGTGGTGGCGACGAGCGAGCGGGCGCACGTGCTGCGGGTGTTGTCGATCATCGTGCCGGTCTACAACGAGGCCGGGACGGTGCGGGCGTTGCTGGCGCAGGTGCGCGCCGTCGAGCTCCCCGCCGGGCTGACGCGCGAGATCGTCGTCGTGGACGACTGCTCGACCGACGGCACTCCCGACGCCCTGCGCGCCGAGGCCGAGGAACCGGACACGACCATCATCCGCCACCCGCGCAATCGCGGCAAGGGCGCGGCGGTCCGCACGGGCCTGGCTGCGGCAACCGGCGACATCCTGCTCATCCAGGACGCGGACCTCGAGTACGACCCGCGCGACTACCCCGCGCTGCTGCGCCCGATCCTCGAAGGCCGCGCCCAGGTCGTCTACGGCTCGCGCTTCCTCGGCGAGCACAAGGCGATGTATTTCTGGCACAGCGTCGGCAACAAATCGCTGACCCTGCTGACCAACATCCTCTTCGACACCACCCTGACCGACATGGAGACCTGCTACAAGGTCTTCACCGCCGAGGTCGCCCGCCCGCTGCGCTTGCGCGCCGAGCGCTGGGGGATCGATCCGGAGATCACCGCCAAGATCCTCAAGGGTCGCCACCGGATCTACGAGGTGCCGATCGCCTACAACGGTCGCGAGTTCTGGGAGGGCAAAAAGATCTCCTGGAAGGACGGCTTCGTCGTCCTCGCCACCCTCCTCCGCTACCGCTTCACCAACTAGCGCCTTCGCTCAGTCGAGCGGCCCGACCCACGTCTCGCAGAAGGCGAGGAAAGCCGAGCTCTGCGGCGAGTCGCCATCGCGCTGCGCCCTCACCTCGCCCTCGATCGCCCGACCATCGACCACGAGGGTCGCGGAACCGCACGGGCAGAGGACGGTCGAGAGATCGAAGCGCCGCTCGCCGCACGGGAAATCCGGCACAGAAAGGAGCTTGCGGTCGAGGATTTCGCGCCACGTCAGCTCGATCGTGCGCGGCCCGGCGTGGCAGGCGGCGCGATGATAGCTGCCGCCGTGCGACTCCTGGAAAAAGCGCGCGGGGAGCGGTTCGAGCGCCCCGAAGCCGAGCCCCTGGTACTCCGGGAAGTGCTGATTGAACGTCGCCACGATGTAACGAGCCATCGGCAAATTGTCGCTGTAGATCGCGTGCGGCGCGGCGTCACCAAGCCCCGAGCCGACCGGATCCACCCAGACCAGGATCGCCTCACCCTCGCCATGCGGCGAGTAGACGCAGCGCCAGTACCCCGCGACCGCCACTGCCTCGACCGTCCCCGGTCGGTAGAGGGTCAATGCCGGGTTCTCGCCGCAGAGGGCCAGCGGCCTTTTGCTCTCGCTCATGGTCTTTCCCCTACCCGATCGTGGACGCGCGCCGCGACTCCTCCGCAGATCGTAACGCGCAGGATACCAGGGCGCGACCGGAAACTCAAATCAAAAATAGGCTATACTGACACGGAAGATTCGCGCACACGAACGCCAGGCGGCGCGGTCGGCGACGATCACCCCGAGCCGAATCGTTGGGGCCGCGATAACGGCGTTCCAGTGGGCCATTCGGCTTGCCGCTAGCCTGTGCAGATCACGGTTGCTGTGGAGAGCACACGCCCCGCACCACGGGTGATCGCGGCGAGATGGCCCCTAGCGGTACGTGAGCGGGCGGTGAACCGAAAAGATGAGGTACGGCGTGACAGCAAGACGGGCGGAACTCGAACAGTTGCTGCAAGATCAACTCACCCCGTTGCGGGGGCGCTTCAAGGAGGTCGGTATCCGCCTCGCCCCACCGGAAGGGGTCGAAGTCGTAGCGGGGGCGTCGCTGCTCGATCCGGCGACCCTGCGCGACCATATCGCCCGCTTCGGCGAGCGGATCGGCACGGGCGATCTGCGGATCGCCGGGGTCCACTGGCTCGGGCAACTCGGCTACGCGCTGCTCCCACCGATCGAGATGGCGATGACCCGCGCCGGGATCGGCCTGGACGCCTCGCTGGCAAATATCGGCATCGTCCAGCCGAACGGCCAGCCCGCCGAGATCATGATCAACGATCTGCGTAACACGGTCGTCCTGCCCGAACGATATAGCGGGGCATTGCCGCTGGCGCTGGTCGGCACCCCGATCGGCTCGGCGGAAAGGTTGCGCCGCTTCGTCCTCGACGGCTTGTTCGGTCGCACCTTCCTGCCGCTGATCGAGATGGTCCATGACCTCAGCGGCGTCTCGCCGAAGGTGATGTGGGGACAGGTCGCCTACGAGGCCGACCTCTTCTACGGGCAACTCTTCCGCGCCGCGCCCGAACTCCAGACCGCCGCCTGGGAGGAAGACCGCCACGCCTTCTTCCAGCGTCACGAGTGGGATCTCACCGATGGGCCGAGCCCGCTCTACGGCCCGACGCGGACGACGCTCACCGTGGACCCGGAGAGCGGCGAGGAGAAAAGCCGCACCCTCCGCTCGACCTGCTGCCTGATCTATCAGGTGCCGACCGGGCGGATGTGCGGCGCTTGCCCGCTGGCCCCGAAGCGCGACACGGTCGCCGAGAAACGCGCGACCGCCGGTGAGCGCCGGGCGGCGCACGGCGTCGCCGCCAAGACCGCCTAACCGCTGCCCGCGCGGAACACCTATACGCAGCCTGCGTACGCGGGCCGCGCACACATCACCCGTAGGGCCTATGCTTGCATATGGCAGGCGGTTGCAACCGCCTGCAAGCGTCCAACGGCGCGGGCGGCCGCTGCGCGGCACCAAAGCGAACCGCCTCCTCTATACGCCCCGTGACCCAAAGCCGACCCCACTCTCGGCGCACAAATTGCGGAGCCCCCCGATCGGGTGTACAAGTGCGTCTGGGAAATGGCGCACTCCGCCCCCGCCGCGACCACGCCAACCAACTCGCCAGGTGCGCCCCTGACCACCGAACCACCGGGTTGGTCACTCGCCCCAGGTCGGGTAACAGCACGAGCGGTCGGTCGGGGTAGCCCGCAGGGAAGGGAGCAGGAGGGAGATGGGGATCGCCGCATGGCGCGGGCAAGGCCCGCTCGCGAACCGCAACTACGCCCTCTTCCTGGCCGGCGCGTTCATCTCCAGCCTCGGCGGTTGGATGCAGATGGTCGCCCTCAGTTGGGTCGTCTTGCAACTCGGCAACTCGGCGTTCGTCCTGGGGCTGCTGGGGTTCGTGCAACTGATCCCCGTCCTCGCGCTCGGGATTCCCGCCGGGATCCTGGCCGACCGCGTCGATCGGCGGCGTTATCTCCTCTGGGTGCAGGGCGCGGCGACGGTGCTGACGGCGGCGCTGGCGGCGGTGCAGATTGTCGGGCGCGCGACCATCCCCTTCCTGCTGTACATCGCCGCCGCCAATGGGGTTGTTAACGCCCTCAATGGCCCGACCTGGCAGGCGTTCATCCGGGAGTTGGTCGGACCTGAGCAGTTGCGGCAGGCGATCGCGATCAACTCCGCGCGGTTCAACCTCACCCGCATCGTCGGCCCGGCGATCGGCGGCTGGCTCCTGGTGACGGCGGGCGCGGGGGCCTGCTTCGCCCTCAACGCGGTCAGCTTCCTGGCGGTCCTCGGCGCGCTCTTCGCGATCCGCACGAAAAAGCGCCCGACCACGCCCAATCAGGCCGCCGCTGCCACCGCCAGCACCCGCGACATCCTGCGAGACCCGCAGCTACGCGCGGTCCTCTTCCCGGCGATCGGGCTGGCGGTCCTCGCGCTCCCCTATAGCAACTTCTTCCCGGCGATGGCCCGCGATGTCTTCGGGCGCGGCGCGGGTGGGCTCAGCCTCCTCCTCACCGCGACCGGGATCGGCGCGGTGGCCGGGGCGATCATCTCCGGCCTGGGGATCGTCGCGCGCCGCCCCGGCATCGCCCTCGCGGTCCTCGAAATGATCACCGGGGCGTCG
>DATCMP010000713.1:0-13382 GCA_036563365.1 Thermomicrobiales bacterium | reverse complement strand
GCAGTGCGATGACTCGTGTTGCATCGTGACCGGCGTGGCGTCGGCGGTCAGCGCGGCGTACACACGAAATCGGGTGAGGTCGGCCTGGACTTACCCCGTTTGCGCGGACAAGTTGGCGCTAGGCGGCCAGATCGTGCAACAACAACGGCTGCTCCTCGAAATTGACCGGGCTGCGGTAGGCGAGTGCCGAGTGGCGACGCTGACGGTTGTACCAGACTTCGCGCCATGCGAAGATCGCCAGCCGCGCCGCGGCGCGTGTCGGCCCGTAATGCGCTTCCACCAGTTCGGCCTTGGGGGTCGAGCAGGAACGCTCCGCCATGGCGTCGTCGAGACAGTCCCCCGCGCGGCCCATCGAGCAGGTGATCCCGCGGGCACGCGGCACACGGCGGCGATGGGGAACGCCGCCGGCTCCTCCTGGATGAACCGGTACCGGCTCGTGCGGTCTCCTGCGCGAAGAAGGTCAGGGCTTTGTTCACGATCGCGCCCCTGCTTGAGGACGTGGTGCTCGCGCCGCAGCCGGCGCAGCTCGTCCCGCCCGTCTGTGGTCAGGTCGCCGGGCGCCGCCTATGGCGTAACGCCTCGGCGCGCAACTCGAGCGGAGAGGGTCGGCGGGTACGCGGCATCGGCCCCCCTGAGGTCCAACCCCATTCTCAGATACCCACTGCAGCGGGTCAATCCCACACACTCGCACACCCACGATTGCGATCCGCGCGGATGCGCCACCCCAACGTAGGCCCGGCACACCCGTGGGGCAGTATTGTCACATGAAGGTCGGCATGCACAGTGTGCCCCAGCAGGGGCGTGGATGAGCGCGTTGCCGACCTCGATTTCAAGCGCCAGCGCTCCCCACCCGCCATCATCGGCCATGCCGCTCGGCGGCACCGCCGCTTCGCGCGCAGCTACCGTGACGTGGAGGGGCCCTCGGTCGGACGCTAGACGACCGCAAGCAACGAGACCCTCCGTCGGTGATAGCGTATAACCGGCCCCGTCGGGGCGCAGCAATTGCGCGAAGCGCCGCCAACCGTCCCGCAAGCGCGCTCGTCACAAATACCGTGCGGGGATTACCCCTCAATCCGCTGCCGTACGCCGCGCAGTTCGGCCGCGATTGCGCGACAGGGGGGACTCACGGAAACGCGGCAGGCACGGCGTGGGGGTTGTGCTGATGCTGCTGGGGACACGATCGGCACACGCGTCCACGTAGGTATCACCGGGGACTCTGCCAGGCCAACCGCCGGTTGTTGAGACGAAGTTGTCGCGCAAGTGGCATCCACCCGTTCTCGACGCGCCCACCACTACATCTCTACCTCGTTATGGCATGCTTGTGCGTAGAATTGTCTTATGGGGCCTGTCGAGAACGAGCTCCGTGGAGAAGGGGGTGGTATGGATCGGGCGTTTACGGAGGTACGAGCGGCTTTTCACTTGTGGGAGAAGGCCCAAGCGCGGATTGAGACCCCGGTAACGCAGCACATGGCGTTCGAGGCTATGCGCCCTACTTCCCGCCGAGCCGCCGACTGCACCATGAACGATGCGCGGACCCGGGCGGAGCAGACGGTCGATGACGTGGAATTCGAGCGAACCATCATTTGACTCGTGCTGGCGGTGCGCGAGCATCGTTGGCACGACTCGGGCGTATGAGATGCTTGTCGAGATGGTCCTGGTTCCGATGCTGCAGAGCGCTTCTTACCGTGTCTCGGCGGCCTCATTGCTGCATTGGATCTCAGGCTAGAGAGTTGAAGTTGTCGGCATTGAGCGGGCATTGCTTCGCCCTGGGAAGGGGTGTTGTCGTGAGCATAAGGTCGTCGTACTTGATGAACGTGAAGACAGACCTGGGTAAGGCTGACGAACTCGTGCTTTGCCATGTGCCAGTGGGCATTAAGGCCCATCACCTCGCGCCCGAACGTGATAGTGACGATCGTAAGGTCCCCCATCTGCTTGATCGGCTCCTGACGGGAGGATCGCGACCGTAGCGATGCCTAGGCCGAAGCTATCCCAATCGAGCGACACCTTGGCCACGTTATTGCCGCTCAGCACCACTACGCGCCGAGCTATCTCCTCAATGATCGCCTGAAAGGATACCCTGCGCGGTTAGCGCCGTAGCTCGGGCAGTTCATAGTTGGAGCCACCGGCCCAGGAGAGTTCAAGGTGTAAGATTGGTGATTTTCCACTAATTGGTTGCTTTCCACTAGTGGTCTCCGGATAGTGGTCTCCGAATGACCATCAACCCGCACTTCCCGGTGCGACTGGGTACTCGACCAGTTTCGGCCCAATCGTCGAGGGGTGGTTTTGCACCCCCAAGCTTTGGTGGAAACGCATCTCGACATGGGACAGACGAATCCTTAGACTACTAGTCAGAGAAACGGCCATTATCCGCCGAGTTGTAAGGAACGCTAAAGTGCAGAAAATTCAGCGCATCCTCATTGTGGATCAATCGGCGCTGTTCCGGGCCACCCTCGCCCGTTATCTTGCTATCCTCGACGCCGATTACGAGGTGATCGGCGAAGCGGCGACCGATGAAGCGGCGCTGCGGGAAGTCGCGCGCTTACAACCCCAGATCGTCTTGCTTGATCTCGACCTGCCGGATCGGAGCGGGCTGAAGACGACCCGCGATATTCGATATCGCTGGCCGGGAATTGCGGTCATCGCGATCACGAATCACTTAGACTGCGAATACTGCGACGCCGCTCGCGCGGCGGGGGCGCTCAATTGCCTCGACAAACTCGCCCTGGTCGAGCAACTTCCCGCCGTACTCGCCACGTTGAGTGCCCCGTCACCGGTCTATCTGAGCAGCGATGGGCACCTCGAGCGTCCTCACGAGCCGCCTTGAAGGGGTGATTGAGGCGGCCCGGCCGCCGCCGATCCCAACCATTGAATGCGGTGTACCACGCGTGCCGCACCCCTACGGCCTACCTGGAGGAGAAGATGTCGTCCACACCCGCCCCGCCTGCCTACCGCCAACACCGCATTAGCGTTATCGTCCCCGCCCTGAATGAGGCGGAGAACCTGCCGCACGTCCTGCCGCTGATCCCGCACTGGGTCGACGAGGTGATCCTGGTCGATGGCAACTCGATCGATGATACCGTGGCGGTCGCCCGCGCACTCCTGCCGACGATCAGGGTGGTCACGCAGCAGCGACGTGGCAAGGGGGCCGCGCTCCAGAGCGGCTTCGCCGCCGCGACCGGCGACATCATCGTGATGCTGGATGCCGATGGCTCGACCGATCCGCGCGAGATCCCGGCCTATATCGGGCCGCTCCTGAGCGGGGCCGACTTCGCCAAGGGGTCGCGTTTCCTGCAAGGGGGCGGCACCGCCGACATGTCCTTGCACCGACGCCTCGGCAACCTGGGCTTCGTCTACCTGGTCCGCCTCTTCTTCGGCGGGCAATATACCGACCTCTGCTACGGCTACAACGCCTTCTGGCGACGTGTCCTGCCGCTCCTGTCCCTCAGCGGCGATGGCTTCGAGATCGAGACGGTGATGAATGTTCGCGCGCTCCGCGCGAAGCTCAAGATCGCCGAGGTGCCGAGCTTCGAGGCGCCGCGCGTCCATGGCGAGGGCCGACTGCGTACCTTCCCCGATGGTTGGCGTGTCCTCAAGGCGATCCTGCACGAGCGTCGCACGGCCTTCACGCCGCATGCCGCCCCGGCCAAGGTGGCATCGTTCCCGACCGAGGCAGACTAGTGAATATCATCAGCTCCACGGTGATTATCTGTGCCTATGATGAGAAGCGCTGGGGGGATTTGTGCGCCGCGGTCGCCTCTGTTGCGGCCCAGGAGACTCCAGCCACCGAGCTGGTGGTGGTGATTGACCACAATCCCGCGCTGTTGGAGCGTGCGCGCGCCGCTTTCCCACACGCGATTGCCATCCCCAATGAGCGCACGCGCGGTCTTTCGGGCGCGCGCAACAGCGGCATTGCCGTCGCCAGCGGCGAGGTCGTCGCCTTCCTCGACGACGACGCTATCGCCGCCCCGACGTGGCTCGGCACGTTGCTCACCGGCTATCGCGCTCCGCACGTGCTAGGGGTCGGCGGCAAGATAGTCCCCCTCTGGCCCGCCTCCCGGCCGCGCTGGTTCCCGGAAGAGTTCGGCTGGGTGGTGGGGGGAAGCTACCTCGGGCAGCCGGAGCGGACCGCCGCGGTCCGCAACTTGATCGGCGCGAACATGTCGGTGCGCCGGGATGTGCTGACGCAGGTCGGCGACTTCCAAAGCACCCTCGGGCGCGTCGGCACGCGCCCGGTCGGATGCGAGGAAACCGAACTTTGCATTCGTGCGTTGCAGCAGTGGCCGGGCGGCGCGTTCCTCTACGAACCCTCCGCAATGGTATGGCACCGCGTCACGCCCGCGCGCGCGCGCTGGAGCTATTTCCGCGCACGCTGCTACGCCGAGGGGCTATCGAAGGCGCACGTTGCCCAACTCGTCGGAACAAACGACGGGCTCTCCTCCGAGCGCGCGTACACGATGCGCGTCTTGCCGTCCGGTGTGCTCCGCAACCTCAATCAAGGGCTGCGCCGCGATTCGGCGGGGTTCCTGCGCGCCGGGGCGATCGTCGCGGGTTTCGGTATCACCGCCGTCGGTTACGCGCTCGCGCAGGCGCGCATCCGTCTTAGCCGCTCGCGCACAATGTCGCCCCCCGGCCCCGCCTCCGTGGTGGGGCGAGCGTGACGCGATGAGGGATACCTTGCCAGAGGCCACCAAGGACCAAACCCGTCAAACCGTCGGTATTGGGGCATACCTCGCGCTCACCGCCATCGGCCTCGCCTGCGCCGCCCTCTGCGGCACGGCGTTATCGTGGGATGGGGCCGCCTACCTCTTCAATGTCCTCGATCAACAGCGTCCGTTCACCCCGAATAACCGCCTCATCAACTGGCCGTTGCATCTGCCGGTACTCCTCGCCAGCCAATTCACCGACAGCGTCGCGTTCTTGCAGCTCATCTTTGGTTTAACTTATGCCGCCGTTCCGCTGCTCATGCTCGCCGTGTGTTGGTGGATCGTGCGGGATGATACCACGCGCCCACTCTTCGTCTGGGCGGCGCTCGGGATCGGGATCGGGCTCCTTCCCGGGCGCATCAACTTCGTCTCGGAGGCCACTCTGGCGGTGCAATTCGCCTGGCCCCTTATCCTGATCATCATCACCGGATTACGCCGGAAGCACCTCCCCATGGCGGTGGGATTAATCATCGCGCTCTCTCTCAGCCATCCGCTCGCGCTGACTTTCTTTGCCCTGGCAGCGGCGATCACTCTGCTGAAGGGCTGGCGTGACCCATCGCAACGGCGCTGGTTCTGGGGCTGGGGAGCGGGGTTTATCGCCCTCACCGTCGGCGGAACGATCGGCTTCTTCCTCTTTCGCTCGAGCTACGAGCAACAACAATCATCGCTACGAGAGCTGGGCCGGGCGTTCAATTCATCGCTGGCGGGCTTCCCGATCATCGGGCTAGGTATAGCGATGGTGGCGGCGCTTCTCTTATTGGCTATGCCCTTCGTACGTGAGCGGAATGTGGCGTTTGAGGGTGTCGCCCTCGGCATCTCCGCCATTTGCCTCGTGATCACCATGGTCGTCTTCGTTCTCTGGGCGAACGATGTTTCGCTCTGGCGGTTAGCGCTCCTCTACAGCCACTGGACCGCCTTCGTCGCGCTGGTTTTTCTGTTGCCCGCGATCATCGAGGGAGTCGGCTACGGCCCGACGCTGCGCGCCCGCGTCGCCACGACCTGGCGAGAGCGCGCGCGCATCGTGCAACTCATCGCGGTCACGAGCTCGGTTGTGCTGATCGTCCAGAGTGTAGCCTGGCTCAACCTGAACGAGCGCCTGCGCGGTACCGTCGCGGCGAGCCCGTGGACCTGTGTCTCGGGGAGCACGCTGTGGTGGGTCCCTGGGACCCCCCTCGATCACTGGTCGCTGGCGCAGCGTGTGGTATTGCAGCAAGGGCGCAACCCGCAACAACTCATGCTCGGTGGCGACCGTTGCGGCGAGACCGATTTCAGTGCCGGACTGCCGCTCGACCCGACGATCGCCCCGACCGTGCTCCGCCCCTGGACACGCGGCTGGTTCAACTTCGCGGCGGTCCGCAATGGTCTCACCGCCGAGACGCAGGGTATCTCGGGATGCACCTACATGTTGACCACCGGTTGGTACATGACCGAGTTGAACGGCCAATTCTGGTGGCGTTGGAGCGATGGTCGCGCACCGCAGATCCGGGTGGTTCTCGACCGCCCGGCCACGGTACAGCTCGGCGGCCAATTCGAGACGGCGCAGGTGCCGAACACCATCTCGGTCGCCGTCAACGGGCAGCAGATCACCAACGTAACGGTCACGATGCAGGGGCAGCAGCCGATTCAGGGCCTCATGCTGACGCTCAACGCGGGCGCGAACACAATCCAGCTGACGAGCCAAAACCCCGCCACACCGTTCAGCGTGGGGGATCGCCAGTTGGCGATCGCGATCAACAACCTGACGATGACGGTGGTCGACGGTGGGCAAGCGTGCCGGTTCCACCCGTAGCGTTTCTGCGCGGGCGCAGAAGGAGCAGAGCGATGGCGAGCATGGCCGCAGAACGAGCAGATCAACGGCACACGGGTTCCGCCGCTCCACGCGTGTTGATGGTGACGCCGCACTACTTCCCCCACCAGGGCGGCGTCGAGACGCACACATATGAGGTGGCGCGGCGGCTGGTCGACATGCACACGCGACCGACCGTGCTGACGATTGACATGAGTGGGGCTTTACCGGCGCGGGAAGTCATCGAGGGGGTCGAGGTTCGACGTATTCGGGCCTGGCCTAAGGGGCGCGATTACTATTATACCCCGGAGATCGGGCGGATCATCGCGACGGAGCCGTGGGATATTGTCCACAGCCAGGGGATCAACACCCTCACCGCGCCGCTGGCGATGTACGGCGCATGGCATCGGCGTATCCCCTACGTCGTCACCTTCCATACCGGCGGGAATCGCTCGAGCCTACGCAATGCGGCGCGGGATACCCAGTGGCGGACCCTGGGACCATTGCTGCGCCGCGCCGCGCGCCTGATCCCCGTCTCGCGCTTCGAGCGGGCGCGTTTCGCGCGGCTGCTGGGTCTTCCGGTAGAGCGGTTCACCCTGATCCGCAACGGGGCGCAACTCCCGACCCTCCCGGACGACCTGCCCGCGCGCGAGGGCGGGCCGCTGATCGTGTCGGTCGGCCGCCTCGAGCGCTACAAGGGCCATCACCGCTCCATCGCGGCTCTTCCTTTCGTGCGCGCGGCCCACCCGGACGCCCGCCTGCTGATCCTGGGCGCGGGACCCTACGAAGCCGAATTGCATCGGCAGATCGCCGCCTTGAACCTGAAGGAGGCGGTGACGATCCGCTCGATCCCCGCACACGAGCGCCGTGAGCTGGCGATGGCGGTCGCGGGGGCCTCTGTGGTAGCGTTACTCAGCGATTACGAGGCGCACCCGCTCGCCGTGCTGGAAGCGCTCGCGCTCGGGCGTCCCGTGCTCGTGGCCGACACCTCCGGCCTCAGCGAGTTAGCGGAGGACGGGCTGGTTCGAGCGATACCGGCCGATAGCGCGCCGGGCCAGGTCGCGGCGGCGCTCCTGGATCAAATCCGCGAGCCGCTCCTCCCGACGAATTTCCGGCTCCCCACCTGGGACACCTGTGCGATGGAAGTCTACGGGCTCTATCAGGAGATTTGGGGGGGACGCGACGCGGCACCTGTGTCCCTGCGACCACAAGCCACGCATGTGGCACGCTAAACAGGGCAGAGCGGAGACAAATAGCCCCATGATGACGCGACCGACACCAGAAATTACACCGAACACCGTGAGGCCGATGGATGTATTCATCTGTGTCCACGAGCGCGATCTCGGCCCGCTCTTCGAGATCGTTCTCGATTCGTATGCGCGGCATTTCCAGCCCAAGGGTCGGCTCACGCTGGTCTCGAACAATGTGCCGCAACTCCGTTCGTTCCTTAATCGCACGGGCCTCGCCGGTGATGCGATCCTTCTCGGCGACGACGAAATCCTCTCGCCACATGAACGCACCCTCCCCGGCTGGTATCGTCAACAGGTGATCAAGCTCCGCGCCGCCGAATTCACCACGAGCGAGCATTTCTGTAATCTCGGCGCGGACGCCGTTCTCCTACAAACGGTGACCGAGGATGATCTCATCTCAGGCGATAACCCGATCCTGTACTACAGCAAAGGCACCACGATGCGCGATTACCTGCTCGGTTTGCCCCACCTCCGCTACGAACGGGCGCGCGTGGACAATGTCGGCCGAATACTGCACGTCGAGCCGCGTCGCGCTATGCGCTACGGCGACTTCATCCTCGATCTCTTCTGTTTTAACCGCCGATACATGGAGCAACTGCACCACTACCTGGAGCAGTTGTACGGCCCCGAACCGCTCTACCAGATCCTCCGCGAGCTGGGCGATGGGCGTGCGGATAGCGGCTTTCGGAAGGGTCAATGGTCCCAGAATCGCTTCGGAGAATGGACTCTGTACAGTGTTTTCCTGCTCGATGCACTCGGCGCACCGGTCATTACCAGGAATGCGGCACGCGGTTATTTCGAGCAAGTCCATAGTCGGCGCGCACTTCGGTACGCGCGCTTCGAGGCGAAGATCGTGCATCTCGTCGCAAGGGATCTCGACTTCTCCAGCGTCCTCGCGCGTCTCGCCGCGCGAGACCCCGGACTCCTGAACGCACCCGCCGGCGATCGCAGCGTGAGCATCCCGACGGGTCACGCGACGCCCCGAGCCATGCCGGTTGTCGGCGCGGGGAGAAGCTGACGATGCGGACCGAGTCACTGCCCGTCGCCACCGCACCGGGCGAGCAACAGGTATCGATGCCCACTCTCGTAGGTGCCGCAGGCGAGCAACAGTCGCCGACCCCAGCCCCCGTGGGGACACAGCGTCAGAACACGCTGATCGGTGGCGTCTGGGGCTGGGCACCGTTGATCAGCCTATCCAGCGCGTGCAGCATGGTGCTCATCGCCGTCGCCTATAATGGTGGGCGCGCGGGTGCATACTGGACCGATCTGCCGCTCTGGCTTGGCCTCGCCACCCTCTTTATCCCGATCGCCGCGCGCCTCCTGAGCACGGGCGCGACCCGTCAGGAACGTCTGGGGCTCGTCGTCCTCTTCGGGATCGGCCTCTTCCTGGTCAAAGCGTTCCAATATCCGCTCTACTTCTCCTACCACGACGAGTTCATACACTGGCGTACGGCGAACGACATTTTGGACTCGGGTGCGTTGTTCACCCCGAACAGCCTGATCCCGGTCAGCCCGCTCTTTCCCGGCCTCGAGATCGCCACGGGCGCCCTGGCGGCGATCAGCGGGCTCTCCCTCTTCGCGGCAGGGTCAATGGTGCTGGGAACCGCTCGGCTCATCCTGACGTTGGCGCTCTACCTCTTCTACGAGCGGATCGGTGGCTCGTCGCGGGTGGCCGGCTTAGCGGCGCTCCTCTATCTCAGCAACCCCAAGCTGATCTTCTTCGACGCGCAATTCTCCTACGAATCGCTCGCCCTGCCCTTCGCACTCCTCGCCCTCTTCGCGCTGACCCGTCGGCGTGCGAGCGCGCCGGGCTGGTTCGGCCTGACGCTGGTAGCGTTCGTCGGCCTGGGGGGCACGATCGTGACGCACCATCTCACCTCATACGCCCTCCTCGCGCTCCTGCTGCTTTGGGGGGCTATCCTCGCCATCCTGCGGGTGCGCGGAGCTGGGCGTCACGAGGAGAACCCCTCCTGGGTCGCGATCGTCGGCGGCGTGGCGGCCCTCGCGTGGCTCATCTTCGTGGCGAATCTCGTGATCGGCTACCTGGCGCCGCACGCCGTCGGCTCAGCGGCCGAATTCATCAGGCTTCTTCGCGGCGAATCGGCCAGCCGGACCTTGTTCCGCGACCCTACCGGTCAGGTGACGCCACTATGGGAACGGGTGACCGCCCTCCTTTCGACCGCGGTGATCCTCCTCGGCTTGGGGCCGGGCCTCTGGATGCTCTGGCGACGCTATCGGCGACATGGTCTGGCGCTGACACTCGCCCTGGCGACGCTGGCGTACCCGGCCAGCCTCGGGCTACGGCTCACCGAGGCGGGCGGGGAGATCTCGGCCCGCGCCGCCGTCACCCTCTTCCTGGGGGTGTCTTTTGTGCTCGCCCTGGCGGTCGTCCGCCTCGTCAGTATCCGACCGGCGAATTTGGCCCTCGGTGCGTTCGGCGTCGCGTTGCTCACGATCACGTTCCTCGGGAACGTGATCGTTGGCTCGGGGCCGATTTGGGCGCGTATTCCCGGTCCCTACGTCGTGGGCGGCGACTCACGCTCGGTCGAACCACAAGGGTTGGCGAGCGCCGACTGGGCCCTGACGCTCCTGGGGCCGAACAATCGATTCGCGGCGGATCGGACCAACCGCCTCTTACTCGGCGCGCAGGGGGAGCAACACCCGGTGACCCACCTCAATGATCAAGTCGACGTCAGCCCGCTCTACACCAGCGGCGGTTTCGGCCCGATCCAGGCGGCGATCCTTCGGCAAGGCAATATCAAGTATCTGCTGCTCGATCGGCGCCTCTCGACCGCGTTACCGCGCAATGGTATCTATTTCGAGGCGAATGAAGTCGACGCGAATGCGCATACCGCCCCGCTCAATGCCAACGCTCTCGCCAAATTCGATCGTTTGCTCGACATCAATCTGGTCTACGACAGCGGTGCGATTCAGATCTATCAACTCGGAGGGAATGTCCGTGAACCGTAAAGCTGCCGCGCCCGCACTCGCCTTCAGCTGCTTCGCGGTGCTTGTGGGTAGCCTGAGCCTCGCATATGGCTGGCGGGCCGCCTGGATCATCATGGCGGCGCCGCTTGTCCTCGCGCTACCTGGGGCGGCGCTGACCGGCGCGCTCTTCCCGCGCCCGGTGCTCACCCCCGCCGAGCAGTGCCTCTTCAGCCTGGGCCTGAGCCTTGGCGTCGTCGTGCTGGCCGGGTTGGTGCTCAACGAGACGCCGTGGGGGATGCGCGCGGTACCGTGGATCGTGGCTCTCGGCGCCATCGCCATCATCGCCGGACTCGTCGCGTGGCTCCGCCGACGCTCCGCGATCACCACGCCTGCGGCGACGACGGAAGGACTATCATTCGCCCAGGCGGCGATATGCGGGCTCGCGGTCCTCGTCGTACTCGGTGCCGGGTTCATCACGGTTCGTGGGGCACAACGACAGACGACGACGGGCTTTACCCAGCTTTGGATGCTACCCACCACGGCTGACGCCACGACGCTGAATATCGGCGTGACGAACCGCGAACCGGCCGAGACAACGACTTATCGCCTGGAGTTTGAGGCCGACAGGCGTGTGATCGCCGCCTGGGATGTACGCCTCGCCAGTGGCGCTACCTGGACCGAGTCCGTGACCCTCGCGGCGGATATCTCCAGTACCACGATGGTGGAGGCCGTGCTCTATCGCGCCGATAACGCGCAAACCGTTTACCGACGCGCGAAAATCCAACGAGGACAGTGAGCATTATGGCGAGTACCACGGGCGGGACGTTCCGCGAGCGAGTCGGCATGCTGCGCACACAACTCGGTGGGATCGTTGCCAATCGCCAGATCCTCGCCAATGCGAGCGCGCTGATGGGCACCATGCTCATCACCTCCGGCGTGGGGGCGTTGTACTGGCTAATCGCCGCTCGCCTCTTCGATGCCGAGGCGGTGGGCCTCGCCGGGACGAGTATCTCGACGATGACCCTCCTCGGTACGGCAGGGATGCTTGGCCTCGGCACCTTGCTGATCGGCGAGTTGCCCCGTCGGCCGGGTGAGGAAGGGGTCTTGATCGCGACTGGTCTGCTCATCGCGGGCCTGACCGGGTTCGTGTGCAGCGTCGGTTTCGCTATTGCCGCCCCGCTGATCTCGCCGAATCTCGGCGCGCTGACCGGTTCACCGGCGCAGGTCGCCCTCTTCGCCCTCGGCGTCAGCATCACCTCGGTCACCATGGTGCTCGATCAGGCACTGATCGGTTTGCTGAAGGGCGGCCTGCAACTCTGGCGCAACGCCAGCTTCGCCGTCATCAAACTGCTCGTTCTCATAGGCATCGCCCTCTGGCTTGGGGGTGGCGATTGGGGCACGATCTACTGGACCTGGATCATCGGGAATCTCCTCTCGCTCGTCTGGTTGCTCGCGCTCGGCACGCGACGTGGCATCTGGCAACAGCCCGGCCTGCTCCGCCCGCGCTGGCTCCTGCTCCGACAATTCGGCCGGAGGGCACTGGGTCATCACTTCCTCAACATGGCGTTGCAACTCCCCGGGCTCGCCCTACCGATTCTGGTAACGAGCCTCCTTTCCGCGACCGCAAGCGCCTACTATTACGTTGCCTCGATCGTCTCCGGCCCCTTCTTTTATGGCACGCTGGCGCTGGTCACCGCCCTGTATGCCGTCGGCTCACGCTCACCCGAGGCCCTGGCACAGCGGATGCGCTTCACCCTCAGCATTGCGCTCGCCGCGGCCATCGCGGCGAATCTGGTGCTGTTGGTCGGTGCCGATCGCTTGCTGGGGCTTTTCGGACGGGGGTATGCGGCCGAGGCCGGGTGGACATTACGCCTGCTCGCCCTCTGCATCTTCCCGATCATCATCAAGGATCACTTCGTCACCCTCAGCCGTATCCACGGGCGCTTCACCTCGGCGGCCCTCCTGATCTCGGCCGGCTCGGTGACCGAACTCGGCTTCGCGGCGATCGGGGCGCTGGTCGGTGGACTGCCGGGCTTGGTCCTCGGTTGGTTCGCGGCGCAGTCGATCGAGGCGTTAATCATGGCCCCGACTGTTTTCCGGGCGGCGCGCGGCGTTGCCATCCTTCCACCGGACGAGCACCCCACCCCACCCTCGCCGGGACTTCCGCTTGGCGAGATCCATACGGCGGGCTGATCGTTGACGATTCGCATATCTGGGGCGCCAATCGTTCCCAGTCCCAGGAGCCCATACACCATGAGTTTCGCCGCGCTTCGTTTCCTCTGGCCCCTCGCCCCCTCATCGTTGTTAGGGCCAAGCGGATCCGCAGACCTTCCCGCGGATGCTCCTCAGCTACCGGGAGGCACCGGGGGCGAGGTATGGCCTTTTGCTGCGCCTCGTCGTATACCTCCAGGCTTCCACGCCGCGCCCCATCTTTATGTCCATCTACGTGGTCATGCGAATCATCCTCAAACACGACGAATACAGATGGCATATTCGCATCCCGTCCAACGTTCAGGTCGGTCGAGAGTTCTTCATCAGCCACTTGGACGACATCGGTATCGATCGCCGTGCGATTTAGGGGGCGGACTGCGCTATCAGACAGGGCATGTCGATCGGACAAGCGAGCAGCGGACCGCACTGGGGGACACCGATCATCGGCGACGACATCTTCGTCGGTCCGGGCGCTAAACTCTTCGGTAATATCTGTATCGGCAA
>DATCMP010000711.1:0-4347 GCA_036563365.1 Thermomicrobiales bacterium | reverse complement strand
CGGCGCGCCCGCGCTCGCCCCCTCCGTGGGCGAGCGCGGGCGCGACCGTGGAGGTGGCGGTCGGGGTGGTGGTCCAAGGCTGTTGCGGGCGCTCCATAGATACCGCTCCTCGTTAACCGACGTCACAATGACCCGGATACTGCTACTTGCCAGGTAATACGTAGCAAGGGACGGCGTGGGATAGGGGGGTTGATACGCAATTTCCCGGCCCTTTCCAGGAGTGTTTGTACCGGTAGGGTGTCACCCCGCGGGGCCTTCGCGCGGCAAAAACAGATCGCCGCCGCTCCGCGGCCTGACGATGAGGCCCAGGCGGCGCAACTCGGCGTCGCGTATCGTCTCCCCCCCCCGCTTCGTACCTCGTATCTATGCCAGCACGAGTGCGTCGTCGTTCATACGTATTCGTCACTCGCCATCCTCCCCGCCCCTGCCCGATCACATCCCTGAGCGCGGGGGCATCGGGTATACTGCGAAATCATGGCGCGGGGCGGGGCGGGCGTGAAGCGGTGCAGGAGCAGAGGCGGCGTGTCCAGCAACGACGAGCAGCAGGGTTTGCCCGCGGCGCAGCTACGCCACCTCCTCGAAGGGGCCGCCGAGGCGATCATCATGCTCGACCGCGAGCGCCGGATCGTCTACCTCAATCGTGTCGCCGAGCAACTGGCGCGCGTCGAGCGCGCGGCGGTGCTCGGCCGTCAGGTCTGGGAGGCGTTCCCGCAGATCATCGGGTCAACCTTTTACCACCATATCGAGCGCGCGGTGACGGAAGAACGCGCCGTAGAGTTCGAGGATGGCTCGCCGCAGTATGATATCTGGTTGATCGGGCGCGTCTACCCCTCCCCGGACGGCTTCGCCATCTACTTCCAGGATGTCGCGGCGCGCAAGCAAGCGGAAACGGCGCGCGAACAGGCCCTGGCGGAGGTCGCCACCGAACGCGCACGCCTGTTCGCCATCCTGGAGCAGTTACCCGTGGGGGTCGCGGTCGCGGCGGTCCCCACGGGCGAACTCCTCTACCGCAATGCTGAGGCGGTCCGTCTGCTCGGATCCCACCCGCCCACCCCGGCGAATCACACCGACTATCAGCACTACGGCGGGCTCCATGCCGACGGCACGCCCTACGCGGCGCACGAATACCCCCTCGCCCGCGCGGTCCTCGACCACGAGAGCGTGCAGGGCGAGGATATGTGGTACCGGCGGAGCGATGGGGCGCTGACCAACCTGAGCGTCTACGCCGCGCCGATCACCGTCGGGGGTAAGGTCATCGCGGCGGTGAGCGCGTTCCAGGATATCGCGGCGCAGAAACGGGCCGAGGAGTGGCAGCGGTTCCTGGCCGAGGCGGGCGCGGCGCTGGCGGAATCGCTCGACTACGAGGTTACGCTGGCGCGGGCGGCGCAGCTCGCCGTGCCGCGCCTGGCCGACTGGTGCTTCGTCGATCTCCTCGGCGAGGACGGCCACGCCTACCGCCTCGCCGTCGCGCACGCCGATCCGACGAAGGAGGATCTGGCCCGCGAGGCGCGCAACTTCCCCGCCGATCCCCAGTTCCGCAGCGCCCACCCGCCGACCCGGGCGTTGGTCACCGGGCAGTCGGTGCTGATCGTCGACTACAACGACGCGATCATGCAGGCCGCCGCCCGCAACGAGGCGCACCTGCGCCTGAGCAGGGCGCTCGCGCTCCGCTCGGTCATCGTGGTGCCGCTCGTGGCGCGGGGCCGCGCCCTCGGCGTGCTGACCTTCGCGACGACCGCCGAATCGGAGCGGCGATTCGGGGCGGATGAGTTGGCGGTGGCCGAAGAACTGGCGCGGCGCTGCGGGTTGGCGCTCGACAACGCTCAGCTCTACCGCCAGGCGCGCGAGGCGCTGCACCTGCGCGATCAGTTCGTCGCCATCGCCTCGCACGAGCTGAAGACGCCGGTCACCAGCGCCAAGGGCTATCTCCAACTCCTCGCGCGGCAGCTGGGGCGGGGCACGACCAATACCGCGCGCTTGCAACGCTATCTCCAGCAGACCGACATCTCGATCGGGCGGCTGGAAACGCTGGTCTCCGATCTGCTGGACGCCTCGCGGATCCAGCAAGGGCGGCTCGACCTGCGCCCGGAGCGTTTCGATCTGGTGGCATTGGGGGAGGCGGTGGTCGATCGCTTCGAGCGGGCGGCGGAACGGGTCGAGGGCCACACCCTGCTGCTGGCGAGCACCGGCCCGGTCACCGGCTCCTGGGACCGCGACCGGCTCGATCAGGTGCTGACCAACCTCGTCTCGAACGCCCTCAAATACTCGCCCGCCGGGGGCGAGGTCCGCGTCACCATCGGGTGGGACACCGACACGACGCCGAAGCGGGCGCGGATCATCGTCAGCGACCAGGGCGTGGGGATCCCGCCGGACGAGCAGGCCAGCCTCTTCCAGCCGTTCGCGCGGAGTTCGGTCACCAACGGTATCGGCGGCACCGGCCTCGGCCTCTACATCGTGCGGCAGATCGTCGAGGCCCACGGGGGCACCGTTAGCCTCGCCAGCACACCCGGCCAGGGGACGACCGTCACGGTGTTGCTCCCGGGCTCCGAAGCGATCACGACGCAAGCAAACAGGAGGCACGGAGGGGGCGGGGAGGGGGCCGGTTGAACGCAGAGACGCAGAGTAAGAGAGAGTTCGCAGAGAAGGGACGATCTATTCTCGTTTCTTCTCTGCGCGCTCCTTCCCCTCGGCGTCTCTGCGTTAAATCGTTTTCTCGTCCCCCTCCCGGCCCCCTCCGTGTCTCCGTGTCTCCTGTTCCGTCCCTGTCCGCTCACACCCCCGGCCAGGCCAGCGCGATCCGCCCGCGCTCGCGCTCGACGCGCAGGATCGCCACCTCGATCACGTCGCCCACGCGCAAGGTCGTCCCGCGCGGCGTCTGGCTGCGGTGCAGGAGGCCGTCTCCTTTCACGCCGATGTCCACGAACGCGCCGAAATCGACCACGTTGCGGACCGTGCCGGTGAGGCGCATCCCGTCGCGCAGATCGTCCAGCGAGAGGACATCGCGCCGTAGGACCGGCGGCGGCAAATCTTCGCGCGGGTCGCGACCGGGGCGAACCAGTTGTTCGAGGATATCGCGCAGGGTCGGCTCGCCCGCGCCGAGTTCGGCGGCGAGGGTCGGGAGCGGCGTCCGCGCCAGCAGCGCGTCGAGCGGTTCCCGGCGCGCGGCGGGCGGCGTCGCCAGCCCCAGCCCCGCCCGCGTCAGGGTCGCGGTCGCCACCTTGTAGCTCTCGGGGTGGATCGCGCTGGCATCGAGCGGCGTGTCGCCGTCGCGCACGCGCAGGAAGCCCGCCGCCTGCTCGAACGCTTTCGGGCCAAGCCCCTGCACCTTCCGCAACGTCGCGCGGTTCGGGAACGGCCCGTTCGCGTCCCGGTAGGCGACGATCCGCTCGGCCAGTTTCGGGCCGATCCCGGCCACATGCGTCAGCAGCGACGGCGAGGCGGTGTTCAGATCGACCCCGACGCCGTTGACCACGCTCTCCACCACCCCGCCGAGCGCCGCGACCAGCTCCGGCCCATCGACATCGTGCTGATAGAGGCCCACGCCGATCGAACGCGGATCGATCTTGATTAGCTCCGGCAGCGGGTCTTGCGCCCGCCGCGCGATCGACACCGCCCCGCGCAGGCTCACGTCGAGGTCCGGCATCTCGGCGCGGGCGAGCGTGCTGGCGCTGTAGACGCTCGCGCCCGCCTCGCTGACCAGCAGATAGTGTAGGGTCCGCGCCGGGGCCTCGCGGCGGATCAACTCGGCGACCAGCCCTTCCGTCTCGCGCGAGGCGGTCCCGTTGCCGATCGCCACCAGCGTCACGCCGTGCCGCGCGACGAGCGCGCCCAGCGTCCGCAGCGCCTCCTCGCCGCGCCGCTGCGGCTCGTGCGGGTAGATGGTGGCGGTGTCGAGCAGCTTGCCGGTCGGGTCGATCACGGCCACCTTGCAGCCGGTGCGGAAGCCGGGGTCGAGGCCCAGGATCGTCTGTCCCCCAAGCGGCGGCTGCGTCAGCAAACCGCGCAGATTCGCGGCGAAGACGCCGATCGCGTGTTCCTCCGCCCGCTCGCGCAGTTCCGCACGCACGTCGCGCTCGATCGCCGGGAGCAGCAACCGTTCGGCGGCGTCGGCGATCGCCAGGGTCATTTGCGCGGCCAGCGGTGAGCGCGGGTCGGCCCGGAAGGCGACGCCGACCGCCGTGCGCCAGTCGCGCTCCGGCACGACGACGCTGACGCGCAAGACTTTTTCCGCCTCGCCCCGGTTGATCGCCAGCGTCTGGTAGGGACGCAGCCGCCCGACCGGCACCTCGAACGCATAATAGGTCTCGAAGACACCGCGCTGGTCTTCCGCCTTGGCGATCTTCTCGG
>DATCMP010000710.1:0-3006 GCA_036563365.1 Thermomicrobiales bacterium | reverse complement strand
AACACCCCACCGACCGTCGTCGCTTCGATGGAAATGCGGCGACGGTCGGTGGGAACACCCATGCAGTTGGCGTTAGACGGTGGGATCAATCGCCGGGATTGGGTGCCACCTGTGGCTGTGGCAAGTGGCTAGCTGCCGGTCGTGGTGAGCGCCCGATGCGGATCGCCATACTCGCCGCCACGAGGCAGATCACGCCCGAGGTAAGGAACGCGGCGCGGTAGTCACCGAACCAATCGTGCATCATCCCGGCGGCGTATGCGACCGTCGCCGCGCCGAGTTGGTGGGCGACGAAGATCCAGGCGAAGACCCGCCCGGCATTCTGCTTGCCGAAGATGTCGGCGGTCAGGCGCACCGTCGGCGGCACGGTCGCGACCCAATCGAGGCCGTAAAAGACGACGAAGAGGCCGATCCCGAAGACGCCGGTCCCGAACGCATAGGGGAGGAAGAGGAGCGCGATGCCGCGCAAGCTGTAATACCAGACCAGCAGCCAGCGATTGTCGAAGCGGTCCGAGAGCCAGCCCGAGGCGATCGTGCCGACGATGTCGAACGCGCCGATCGTGGCGAGTAGACTGGCCGCCGCCACCTCGGTCATCCCGTGGTCGACCGAGTGCGGGATCAGGTGGGTGCCGATCAGCCCGTTCGTGCTCGCCCCGCAGATGAAGAATGTCCCCGCCAGCAGCAGGAAGTCGCGATTGCGGAGCCCTTGCGCGAGCGTTTGGATCGCGGCGGCGAACGGGTTGGTCGAGGTGACTTGCAGCGGCGTCGCTGTTGCTGCGCTCGCCTTCGCGCCATATGGTTGCAGGCCGATCTGTTGCGGGGAATCGCGGATGAAGAAGAGGACGAGCGGCACGATCGTCAGCGCCACCGCCGCGACGATCATGACGGCCAGCCGCCAGCCGACCCGTTCGATCGCGGAGGCGAGGATCGGCAGGAAGATCAGTTGCCCCGTCGCGCCCGCCGCCGTGAGGACGCCGACGACAATCCCGCGCCGCTCGACGAACCAGCGGTTCGCCACCGTGGCCGCGACCCAGCCGGACATCGCGCCCGCGCCGAGGCCGACCACCACACCCCAGAGGAGTTGGAGTTGCCACGCCGCGCGGATCTGCGTCGTCAGGAGCACCGCGAGCCCCATGACCGTCAGCGCGACCAGCATCATCGCGCGCATCCCGATCCGCTCCATGATCGCCGCCGCGAATGGCCCGCAGAGGCCGAAGAGGAAGAGGTTGATCGAGACGGCCAGCGCGACAACCGAGCGCGACCAGCCGAATTCATGCTCCAGCGGCAGGATCAGCACGCTGGGGACCGCGCGCACCCCCGAAGCGGCTAGCATGGTGACGAAGGTGATCCCGACGATAAGCCAGCCGTAATAGAACTTCCCGCGCATGAACGCCACCATCGTTGCCTTGCCCCCACCGCAATCCGCGCTCGGCTTCCCGGCGCTTGTTCATTGTCGATGGCTGCATTGTATGATATACATCATGCAATAGCAATAGGCGAACGCATGATGTCGCCGCGAACGAGCGAAGAGGGCAAGCGATGGCACGATACCCGAAAGAGCAGAAAGCGCAGACGCGCGAGCAGATCGTCAAGGCCGCGTCGCAAGCGTTTCGCGCGCAGGGGATCGCCGAGGTCAGCATCCCCGCGCTGATGGGCGAGTTGGGCCTGACACACGGGGGCTTTTACGCGCACTTCCCCAGCAAGGACGCCCTAGTGGCGGAAGCCTGCGCCCGCCCGTTGCTGAACCGTAGCGCCGCCCTCGCGGCGGCACCGCCCAGCGTCGAGACCTTGCAGGAGGTGATCACCTCCTACCTCAGCCCGCGTCAGCGGGATAACCCGGCGGAGAGTTGCCCGCTGCCGTCGCTCGCGGGCGAGATCGCCCGCGCTACCCCCGAAGCCCGCCACACCTTCACCGAGGGGCTGCAAGGCTATCTGGAACGGATCGCCGCGCTCCTCCCCACCGAGGTGGCTGAGCGTGGCTCCGATCAGGAACTCGCGCTCGTCGCCAGCATGGTCGGCGCGGTCCTCCTCGCGCGTGCCGTGGACGACCCTGGCCTCAGCGATCGGATCCTCACCGCCTGCCGTCAGTCGGTTCTTGCGACCTTTGCGGAGGGGGCCGAGTAGGGGGCTACATCCGCGCACGACCGGATACGCGACTGCTCAGGCGTTGTGGAATAGCGCGAACGTTAAGGATGGTTGTGGCGTGCGACCCACGGATGGCCGTATGGTAGGTAGGGGTGGCTCACTACCCCGCCCAATCGGCAGCGGGGTGGATTCGCGTGTTCCCAACCGGGTGATGTGGTGCCTCGACTCCACCATCCCTATCCACCTCCATCGGATATGGCATACAACGATGAGGCGCAACCGCTCGAATAGCGGTTGCGCCTCATCGTCAGGGTGGTATGTGCCGTCCTACAGCTGATTCGTCACCAGACGACAGATCCCGCGCAGGGTCTCGAAGACGCCGCCGCCGCGAATCGCGACCGACTCGTAGCGCGGCACTTTCATCGGGTTGAGGTATTTATCCAGCACCGGCACCGGCAAGGCCGACGGCAGGTCGATCTTGTTGTATTGCAGCAGGAGGGGGAAGGTGCGGAACTGTTTCCCTTGCTTGGTGAGGTTCTGCGCCAACTCTTTGAGGCTATCGACGTTGTCGCGCAGGCGCTCGCGCTCGGCGTCGCCGACGAAGACCACACCGTCGGCACCGTTGAGGACGGCGAAGCGGGTCCGCTCGTAGAGTTGCTGGCCCGGCGTGGTATAGAGGTGGAAGCGCACGGTGAAGCCGCGCACCTGGGCCACATCGAGGTGGAGGAAATCGAAGAACAGCGTGCGCTCCGTCTCGGTGGCGAGCGACAACATCTCGCCCTTGGACTCCTTCGGCACGCGCCGGTAGATGTACTCCAGATTGGTCGTCTTGCCGGAGAAGCCGGGGCCGTAATAGACGACCTTGGCGTGAATCTCCTTGGTGGCGACGTTGATCACCGCCATCGTTACGCTCCCCCCTGCTCG
>DATCMP010000687.1:0-2466 GCA_036563365.1 Thermomicrobiales bacterium | reverse complement strand
ACCAGGTCGCGGGTACGCCGAACGTCGCCGAGCGGATCGTCGCGCCCGGCTGGACCGTCATGGCGCTGGCGCTGGTGGCGTTGCTGCTCGGTTGGCGGCGGCGCGGGGTGCGGTTCTGGGGCTGGACCTTCCTGCTGGCTGCGCTATTCAGCATCGGGCCGGTCTTCCACTATGCCGGGCGGGTTTATTTCACGCCGTTTAACGTCTCGGTGATGTTGCCGTATGCGCTGCTCTATGAGTTGCCGGGTTTCTCGGTGATGCGTGCCCCGTTGCGCTTCGCCGTGCTGGTGTCGCTCGCCGGGGCGATCCTGGCGGCGTATACCCTCGCGCGGGTGCGGTCGCGCTGGCTGCGCGTCGGGAATCTGGCGATCGCGCTGGCACTGCTCCTGGTCCTGGCCGAATCGTTGACGGTGATGCCGCTCACCGCCGTGGGGCGCTCGGAGGTCGCCACCGCGATCCGCCGCGACCCGATCCCCGGCGCGATCCTCAATCTCCCGCTCATCCCGCGCGTCGATTATCTCTGGCACCAGACGCAGCATGGTCGTCCGATCGTCGGTGGCTATCTGGCGCGGCAGCCGGTCGATCCGTTTGTGCAGTCGAATCCGGTAGCCCAGTACTTTACCCCGCAGATCAATTCGGGTGAAGCCGCCACTGTGCGCGATGGCAGCGGGCTACGCTCGCTGCGGGATGCCGGGATTCGTTATGTGGTCATCAACTGGTGGGCCATCCCGAAAGATCAGCAGGCGGAAGTCGCCAGCAAGCTCGGTGTCGTATTCGCGGGTCAGTCCGGCGTTGAGGTGCCGCAAGAGCAGATAAGCTACTACCTCGTCCCCGAGTCGGCGCAAGCGAGGGCGGGGCGATAGCGGGCGCGAGCGACGCTCATTGCAGAGGCGCAGGGACACAGAGGGGAACGAGAGAGGCAAGATTGTTATCCGCAGAGCGCACAAAGCGCACAGAGAAGGAACGAGGAAAACGGGGTAAACGCAGAGACGTGGAACGGAGACGAGAGACGAAGGAAGAGAGAACGACAGCGGGTAAATGAGACGGGGCGTCGGCACACGACCAATCGTGTGCCGACGCCCTTTTGTGTGGTTATCGCTGAGTTACTGAAATTAGTTCGGGTTGGCGACGAAGTCCAGGTTCAGGGTGACGGTTTCGGCCAGGCCCGTGACGATGGGGACGGATGGGACGCTGATCCCCCAGTCGGCGTACTTGATGGTGGTGGTCACGTTCCCTTGCAATGTGCCGTCGGCGGCGGGGGTGACGGTGGCGTTGAAGGTCGCCTCACGGGTCTGGTCGCGGATCGTCAGTTGCCCGACGATCTGGAAGGTATAGCTCTGCCCGATGGCGGCAGTTTCGGGCAATCGAACGAACGAGGTCGGGGTGAAGGTGATGTACTCGTAGCTCCCTGTCTCTAGGATACGGTTCTGGATTGCCTTGTCACGGTTGGCGCTATCGGTGGCGAAGGTCCGGGCGTTGATCTGAATCGTCCCGACCTGGGCGTTGGATGGACTGGTCGGATTGACGGAGAGTTGCCCCGCGACCTGATTGGTCGCCCCGACCACGGTGACCGGCTCGCCATTCAACACTTCGTCGATCACGAAGCTAGCCGTCGATACCTCCTGACCGATCGTGTAGGTCGTGTTGCCGGTCGTTGTGCCGGCGGTGTCGGCAATGGCGATCGCCTGAATCGGCTCACTCGCGGCGGCGACCGGTTTTAAGTAGGCGTAGGCGACGATGCCGACGAGTATCATCACGGCTACCAGGGCCGTTGCGCCGAATACTAGAAACTTTTTCATCGTCCGGATTCCCCCCTCTTCGCTCATCACGTCACAGCGGTTCTCCACCGGATGACGCAATGGTAGCGACCCTCGCTGAAGGGGCGACCGGGGTAAAATGAAGAACAGCTAAAGATGTTGGTGGGGTACTTGCCCGCGCAGCGGGACCGGTCGCACTCTCCCGAGCGGGATACGCGTGCTGGTAGGGTCGTTGTCTTCCGGTCGCAGCTCACTGTCGCCGTGCACGCAGCGCACATCAAAAGGGATGGCATCAAAATTGTAGCGAAGGCATCTATTGGAAGTTGGCGTTCGATGCGCCCCGGTGATACTACCGTTGCAGCAGGCTGCACCGAGCCGTTGAAGGGAGTGGCAAGCACGATGAGCGATGAGCGTGAATGGGTGCCGGTCGAGGTCATCTGGGACGGTGGTCGGGGTGCTGAAATGGATCGCGATCGAGCGGATTGGCCGTTTGTTGATCGGGATGAGTTTGTCGATTTCCTGAGCGGCGCTTTATCAGACGTGCAAGAAGAACTGTATCTCACCAAGCGCAAGCGCAAGAAATTCCGCGGTGAAGGGCGCTGAAACACGGCGCGGTTTGCTCAAATCGAACATCGTGACGGGCTGGTTCGCTACCCTCCCAGGGATGGTAAGCGGCAGCAACGGGGGCCACACTGAGATGTGCGGTGTG
>DATCMP010000682.1:0-4491 GCA_036563365.1 Thermomicrobiales bacterium | reverse complement strand
AGCGCGCCGAGACGGCGCTCGTGCCGGACTACGACGGGCTCTATGCCCGGGCCATGAACGATCCGGAGCGGTTCTGGACGGAGATCGCGCAAGAGATCGAGTGGGACACGAACCCCACCAGCGCACGGGCGGCGGAGGGTGACGCGACCCGCTGGTTCGTCGGCGGACGCGGCAATCTGGTCAGCAACTGCCTCGATCGCCACCTGCACGAGTCGCGGCGTGACAAGCTGGCACTGATCTGGCTCGGCGAGGGGGGCGCCGAGCGGCGGTTCACCTACAGCGAACTCCACCGCCTGGTCTGCAAATTCGCCTCCGGCCTGAAAGAGTTGGGCATCGGCATGGGCGATCGCTTATGCCTCCTGATGCCCGCGACCCCGGAAGGGCTAGCGGCCCTCCTCGCCGCGGCCCGTCTCGGCGCGATCGCCACCATCGGCACCGCCAGTGCCGGGGCGGCGGGGCTCCGCGGCCAGATCGAGGCGACCGGAGCGAAGTTGATCATCACCGCCGACAACGCCGCTGAAGACGGCGAAGGCCCATCGCGCAAGGCCCTGGCCGAGGAGGCGATCGCGGGCATGGCGACACCGCCGCGCCTGATCGTCCACCGGCGCGCGGGAGCGACCGGAGGCGGCAAGGGGGCGGGCGAGATCGATCTGGCCGACCTGCTCAAGGGGGCCTCCCCGCGTTGCGAACCGACGAGCGTCGACAGCGAACACCCCCTCTTCGTCCTCCCGGCGGCGACAGCCGATCAGGGGGGTGGCCTGGCATTCGTCCACGGCGGGTATGCCGTCGGCGTGGCCTACATCACTCGGATCGCCTATGACCTCAAAGACGAGGATATCTACTGGCCGCTCGCGGAGGGCGCGTGGCTGGCGAGCCATCCCGCCGCGCTCCTCGGCCCGCTGCTTAACGGGGCGACGATCGTCCTGAGCGCAAGGGCCGACCTCGGCGGCGTCCGGGAAACGATCGACCGCCTGGGCGTCACCACCCTGCTCACCACCAGCCCGATCCTGCGACAGCTGCTGATCCAGGGTGCCGAGCAACCGGTGGTCGGCGATGCCACGACCCTGCGCCTGCTGATCTGCGACGGTCCGCCGCTGGCACCAGAGGAATGGTGGCGCGCCTATCGTCAACTCCTGCGCGAAGCCGGGCAACTCTGCGCCAACTGGTGGGAGCCCGCGATGGGCGCGCCGGTTATCGGCACGCTGCCGAGCATGATCGCGAAGCCAGGGTGGCTCGGCAAACCACTCCCCGGTATCCAGACCTCAGTCAGCGAGCAGGACCGGCAGGAACAAGGTGCGCCCGGTGCCGGACAGCTTCGGTTCGTTGGGACCTGGCCGCAGATGGCGCGCAACGGCGGGACGGGGGTCGGCGCGGGCGTAACGGCGAAACAGGATGCGGACGGGTACATCACGCTCCTCGGGGATACCGCATAGGCATAGCGGGCGCGCATGCCGCCGCATCGCCGCGCGGGATGATCATCCCGCGCGGCGGCAAGTCCCGCATTGCCCGGCGAATACGTGGGAAGCGCGTGCGGCAACGCTGGTCCATCGGCGCACCATCCCCGGTCCGCCCGGTATGCACTGGAACGCGCGCAACCTCCCCCCGGCCGACCGGGATGAAGAACGCGCCATCCTACGCCGACCCGGCGCGCGCCACCTCACCACCCTCGCCCTCTATTGGATCGACGGGCGGTGTTCCCTGTCTGACGTAGCCGACCTCGTCGAAGCCGAAGACGGTCGCCGCGATGTCGAGGCGCTTGTGCGCTATGCGGCTCTGCCGGAGGCGGGGGGGATTTTGGAAGTCGTGGGTCATGGGTCGTGAGTCGTGAGCAGATCGGTGCTCATGTCAAGATCCCTGGCTTGGAGCGAACCTTCTCACGACCCGCGACCCACGACTCACGACTCCATCTCCCGCCAGAGCCGATACAACGTCGGGGCCAGCCCGACCGGGACGCCGGTCAGCGGGTCGGGGGTGAGGGACCAGCGCCCGGTCGCGACGAGCGGCTCGATCGCCGCACGAGCGAGGGCGGGAAAATCGGTCTCCTCGGGATTCGCACGGCGCGCGCTATGCAGCGCCTCTTCGAGGAGATCGAGGGCTTCCAGGCTCTCATCGAGGAAGGCACGACCCTCGGCGGCGTCATAGCCCGCGCGGCGCTCCGGCGAGCCGAGCCGCCCGAAGAAGTGCGAGGTGTGCAGCGTGCGGAACGGGATCTCTCGCAACCGGGCGATACTGGCCCGGGCCTGCGCGATCGACTCGAAGTAGAGCGGCCCGCCACCCGGACGCGCGCCCGCCCCTTGCGCGGCGTCGCCCGCGATCAGAATCCCCTCCGACTCCCACCAGAGGGCGATCGAGTCGGCGGAATGCCCCGGGACGTGCAACACCTGCAACGTCACGCCCGCGCCGAGATCCATCCGATCGCCGTCGTGCAACAGCCGATTCGGCACCGTCTCGGGGCCAAAAATCGTCGGGAAACCGACGCGCAGCGCCGTCGCCACCGCCGGTTGCCCCAGTGCCCGCGCCGCCTCGGTGTAATAACCATCCAGATGCTGCCGGTGATCGAGGAGGAACGGCGCGCCGAACTCGTGGATCAGGACACCGGCCCCCGACGCCGCGACCAGCGCCGCATTGCCGCCCGCATGATCCCAATGCCCGTGCGTATTGATGATCGCCCCGATCGCGGCCAGGTCGGTCCCTCGCGCGGTCAGCGCTGCGCGGATCGCGCCATCCGGATGACTCGCACCGCCCGTATCGATCAGCGTCGGGCAGGCGGCATCGAGGTAATAGGCCAGCACGCGCCCGTTGGTCTCGTAGGCACATTCGATCGGTTCGAGCAGCGCGCTCATCCTGTATCCTCCGTCGCCACAGTTCGTGACTCTCAAGCCAGCCAAAGTCTCCCGATAGTACCCCATCCGGCGCGGGCTGTCTCTGCCCCGTACGTCCCGGACAAGTGGGCGGGAGTGGGCGAGTGGGCCGGTGGGCCGGTGACGGGATAGGAGCCGCGGGGATTGGGAGGGAGCAGGCACAGGAGCGTACATCGTGGGTGAGCATGGATTCCCCCCCCTACCCCCAACTCTGAGGGGGTACAGCCGTTGCAAGGTGGGGGACTTTCACGAAATCTCCCGGCCTCACAATCCGCATACCCTCAGAGTTGGGGGCAGGGGGGCGAACCTGTCATTCGTCATTCGCCCCTTTCCCGCCCCGCCCCCTCTTTGCCTCCGTGTCCCCCGTTCCCGTCCCCCACGCGCCTCACCACGTCTCGTCCAGCTTATCGGCGTAGAAGAGGATGGCACGGCGGTAGCGCGCAACCCAGGGATCGGCGGACGTCTCGGCGAGTTGCGTTAAGAGGAGCTCGGCAGCGGCAGCGTGCTCGTTCAGGTTATGCAAACCGATCGCCAGGAACGTTGCGAGGGCGCGATTCTCGGGGAACCGGCTGCGTGCATCGCGCCAGATCGCCACCGCCTGCTCATACTCCCCGAGCGCCCGATGCGAACTGCCGAGATTAATGTAGGCCATTTGCAGATCGTCGCCCGCAAGCCCGTTCTCGATCGCGCGCCTGTAGTGGGGGATCGCCTCGCGCTCGAATCCGCGCCCATCGTAGGCACACGCCAGTAAGAAGGCCGCCTGCGGATCGGCGGGCGCGGCTTCGACGGCGTCGCGCAGGCGTTGCAGTTCGGCGTCGTTCTCGCTCATCGGATCATCCTTTCATAGATACAGGCGGCGGCAACCGCCCCCTGCCCCGCAATGCTGGGGGGCACGCCCGCGCCGGCCCGCACCGCGTTTGCCGACGACCCCCCATCTCCACCATAATCGCCCGGACACGATCCCCCTGGGGAGTGGGAGCAATGAGCGCCAACGATACTACAAGGGAAGTGAGGGCTACATGGTCGCCATCGCCAAGGTTACCGGACGCGAAATCCTCGACTCGCGCGGCAATCCCACCGTAGAAGTCGATGTCACCCTGGCCGATGGCACGCGCGGTCGCGCCGCCGTCCCGTCCGGCGCCTCCACCGGGGCGCACGAAGCGGTCGAGCTGCGCGATGGCGACAATGGGCGCTACGGCGGCAAAGGGGTCGGCAAGGCGGTCGGCTTCGTCAACGGCGAGTTGGCGACGCTGGTCGCGGGGATGGATGCGCGGGATCAGGTCGCGCTCGATGAGGCGATGATCGCGCTCGACGGCACGCCGAACAAGGGTCGCCTCGGGGCGAACGCAATCCTCGGCGTCTCCCTGGCAACCGCTGTAGCCGCCGCCGAATCGCTCGGCGTGCCGCTCTATCGCCACCTCGGCGGCCTGCGGGCACGGACCCTGCCGGTGCCGATGATGAACATCCTCAACGGCGGCAAGCACGCCGAGGGCTCCAGCGTCGATATGCAGGAGTTCATGATCATGCCGGTCGGCGCGCCGTCGTTCCGGGAGGGTCTGCGCTGGGGGACCGAGATCTACCACGCCCTCAAGGGGGTCCTCCACGGGCGTGGCTTCGCGCTCGGCGTCGG
>DATCMP010000660.1:0-12171 GCA_036563365.1 Thermomicrobiales bacterium | reverse complement strand
CGACCAGGAGCAGCAGATATTCGCCGCGCATCAGGCACCCGATCGCGCATCGTGGCAAGGGGCGGCGCAACGTAGGGTCATCAAGACGCCACCCGGTTACTCTGCGCCCGCAAGCGCGGCAGCAGGATCAGTTTCTCCCGCAGCGACAGGTGTGCCCGGCGATTGAAGACATCGTAATCGTTCGCGATGATCTTGGGCAGGATACCCCGGTAAATCCCGGCGGCTGAGGCGACGGCGAACCGACTCTCCGGGTGCAAGAGGGCGATACCGGGCAGGCTGGCATCGTACAGGGCGTCGGCACGGGCGATCTGCTCGTCGAGGAGCGCACGAAATGCCGGACTGATCACGCCTGACGTCAGCTCATCTTCGCAATACCCGGCGGCGCGCAACTCTTCCTGCGGCAGATAAATCCGCCCGGCGCGCGAGTCCTCACCGATATCGCGCAGGATATTGGTCAGTTGCATCGCCAGCCCCAGGCGGGCGGCGTAAGGGGTTGCTTCAGCGATGATCTCCGGCCGATCTTCGACACAGCCGATGATATACATGCTCATCAGCCCGACGGTGGAAGCGACGCAGTAGCAGTAGCGCTCCAGCGCGGCGAACGTGTCGTAGCGCGTGATCGTCAGATCCATCGCAACGCCGTCGATCAACTCCTCCGCTAGTGACTGCGGCACCGCGAACCGCTCGCGCGTATCGGCCCAGGCGAGCAGCACCGGGTGATCCTGATCGCGCACCGCCCGCCGCGAGCGCAGTCGCCACGAGTCCAGGGCCACGAGGGTCGCGCCTGCACCGCCATCGTCCACGATATTGTCGGTCGTGCGAAGGAAGGAATAGAGCGCCTGGATCGCGCGCCGCTTCGGGCGCGGCAACAGCAGGGTGCTGAGATAGAAGCTCTTCGAGGCGTCGCGGGTGATCTCCCGCGCGAGCGCGTACGCCTCATCGAGATTCGTGCCGTGGTCGCTCGCGCGCCGCCGCCACTGGAAGAGCCGTTGCTCACGGATCATCAAAGCCTCTCCATCTGCCAAAGGGGCGCGCTGATAGCAAGCTGTAGCGAAGCAACGAGGGCCGCTGTGCGGCAGCACAGCAGAAGAGGGGCGTATCCATTGTCGGGGGCGTTCATGCGGCCGTCCAAACCACTGCTCGGCTCGCCTGTGGGCAAGCGGAAGCGGGCGTATCCCCGGCGCGTGGAAACTCTAGCAGCACCACCACTTCGGCGCAACCGTGGTGCCAAGAATGTCGCCTCTCGCGGCGAACAAGGCAGTGCTATCAACCGGATAAGCATCCGACCACGTTCCCCATCTGCCACAGCGCCCCCCATGCCCACTCGCACAGCACCACATCCCTATCGCTGCTGCACCGGAAGGTGTTCATCGCGCGGGCGTAACCCATCGAGCAGGACATCGATCAATTCGTCCGCCATCTCCGCGTGCGTGTGCCGGACCGCGCCGACATAATCGGCATCCCAGATCCCCTCGATCAGCGAGATAAAGGTCGCGGCCAAAAGGATCGGGTTATGCAACCTGATCTCCGCACTCCTGTCAGCATCGCGCAGGGCGCGCTCGATCGGCGCGAACAGGGTGGTGTAGGAGGTGGCGAGCAGGCGGTCGGCATGTTCCCGCGCGATCGCCGGGAGATCGGAGCGCACCAACCGCGAGAGGTTCATCGGCGGCTGCGAGAGGAGCCAGCGCGCGGCCGCGCGCAGTTGCGCCCTGATACCGGTGGCCGTGGCCAAAGCCGCTTCGAGGCCCGCCTGATGCCGCTGCAAACCGCGCTCGGTCACCTCGACGTAGAGTTGCTCTTTACCGCCCGGTACGTGGTGATAGAGCGACGCCTGACGGATACCGATCGCCTCAGCGATGTCGCGCAATGTCACCGAATCGTAGCCACGTTCGCTGAACAAGGCTTCTGCCAGCAGTAGCACCCGTTCGCGCGATTCACTTGAATGCTGGCTACTCATGGTTCTCCTACCTAACATTAGGTAGAGTAGCAGAAACGACATATACTGTGCAAGTATATTGCATCGGGCCGAAATCGCACAGCATCACGGGAGTTATGAACACCCCGCGAACACGATAATCGACGCATCATTGTCCATTTAGCAAGCTTCAGTCCACGGTTGACCGCGCCCCCTTCAAGGTTACGGCGAGGGCGTAGAGTGCAGCGCGGGGGGAACCGCTCAGGCGGGCGGCTTCTTTGGCGGCGGCGGTTGGTGGCAGTCCGGCGGCGAGGAGGCGACGCAACGTCTCTTCGCCGCTCGCGGCATCAGCGCTCTCCGTCAGGGGCTGCCCGGCGACAATTAGCACAAATTCGCCGCGCGGCGGTGCGGCGCGAAAGTGCGCCAGGGCCGCGCTCAAGGGCTCACGGCGGATCTCCTCGTGCAGCTTTGTGAGTTCGCGCGCAATCCCCACCTCCCGGTCGCCGCACGCGCGCAGCAACTCTTCCAGCGTCACGAGCAACCGATGGGGTGCCTCGTAGAGGATCGTGGGCGTTGTGGATAGGGAGAGTTGCGCGAAGACTGCACGCCGTTCACTAGTCGCCACCGGCGGAAAGCCGAGGAAGGTGAACGGCCCTGGCACTAACCCGGAGGCTACGGCCGCGCTCAGGAGCGCCGAGGCGCCCGGTATCGGGATGACACGCCGCCCTGCCTCCTGCACCGCGCACACCAACTCGTACCCCGGATCGGCCAGCCCTGGCGTGCCGGCATCGCTCACCAACGCCACATCGCCCTCATCGAGCGCGGCGAGGATCCGATCGAGGCGCAACCGCTTGTTGTGTTCGTGATAGCTGATCAGCGGCGTGGCGATCCCATGGTGCTGTAAGAGGATCCGGGTATGCCGTGTATCCTCCGCCGCGACCAGGCGCACCTCCCGTAACGTACGCAGGGCGCGCAGCGTAATGTCCTCCAGATTGCCGATCGGCGTGGCGACGAGATAGAGGGCGTGAGCAGTCGTGAGTCGTGAGTCGTGAGTCGTGAGAAGGTCGGGGGGATTCGACATCTATTGCTCGCTCTTCCACTCACGACTCACGACTACCCTCGGCGTCATCAGTTCGGCGATCTGCTCGACAAGAGGATTCTGCGTCTCGATCTCGCGCAGGCCGCGCAGCGCCGCAGCGTTGTCGTATGGCACGGCGCGCATCGCGATCTGCCAGGGCTGACCGGGGCGATACGTCAAGAGCGCATACCGCGCGAGATGGGCATCCGGTGTCGGGTGCCAGGTATACGCGACCGCGCCGGGATTAACGATCATGCTCTTACGCCACTGGCGCACCATCGGGATGTGAGTATGCCCGGTCAGGATCAGCGGCGCACGCACCCCGTCCAGGTGCCGATCGAGTTGCGCCTCGTTCAATGCCCATTGCGGATGCAGATTTTCCGGGCCGGGCGGATGGTGGATACCGACGAACGGATTCCCCGGCACGCCGTGAACGGCCAGCACATCCCCCGCCCCGCCCTCCGCCCCCGTCACGCTCAGCGTTAACTGCGGGGGCAGCGCCGCGATATGCCCAGCCCAATCGTCGCCGATCTGCTCGCGGGTCCACTGGGCGTGCGGCAGGCCGGAGATCGGGAGCCAATCGGGCCAGGTATCGGGCGTGGCCCAGGCGGTGACATAGCGATCGGTATTCCCGGCGATGGCGAGGTGCTCGACGGTCGCGAGGAGTTCGAGCGTCTCGCGCGGGTAGGGAAATTTATAGGTCAGATCACCGCCGACAACGATCAGGTCGGGCGCATCGCGGCGGATCGCTTCGAGGACCGCCGCCAGCCCGTGCAGATTACCGTGCAGGTCGGTCAGGAAGGCGATCCGATACGGTGTGGTCGACACGTCAGCGCTACTCGCTCCTTACGCCGCCCGCCGCCGGGCGGCTCCATACCAAGAGTGTAGCACCGGGGACGTACCGTTCACAGCCTCGCGATCCACGGAAGGGGGGCAGCGGGTTGCTGCCCGTGGCGGTATGATGCGAGTCCAGGGTTTGCGAAGCACAGCCGACTCGTGTGCCCTACGCCGTGTCGCCGCGGTCCGGCGCGACGATGTAGCACAGCGGCGAAGCAACCTCATCAGGTCGGGGATACATCGACACCGGTTGGTCGTCGCACCGTTGAGCGGTAGCCTCCCCAGAACGGGTAGCTGCCGAGTTTGCCCGCCGGGCTTGTCCAAGGTGCCATCGCAGGACCGAACGGGCGGCATGCCCACCTTACACCCGGCAGGGGATGCCATCAGGCCGCTTCACACGTGCAAATAAATACAAAGAGGTAGTTACAGATAGCAATATCGACCTTAATTTTCTTATAATTGACCTACGGCACCGGTTCGTCATCGCCGCTTCAAACTTTCGACACACTTATAGTGAAACCTAGATGATATACTTTCGTATATTAGGGACAAGGAGCGGCGATGGTCGCATACGGGCAACAAACAGAAGAAGCAGTCCTGATCGAAGCGGCGAAAGCGGGCGATCAGGAGGCATTTCGGCAGATCGTCGAACGGTATCAGGGGGCCGTCCATAACCTGGCCTACCGTATGCTCGGCACTCCAGAGGAAGCCGAGGATGCAGCCCAGGAGATCTTCGTCCGCATCTATCGTCAGCTTGGCCGCTACGATAGCGAGCGCAAGTTTTCGACCTGGACGCTGGCGATCGCCACGAATTACTGTATCGATCAGCTGCGCCGACGGCGGATGCAATTCGTGCCGCTGGAGAACATCATCCCTTGGGCGCGGGCGCGCGATAGCGGCCCCGAAGGCGAAGCGCTCAGCAGCGAATCGCGCGATGAGATGCAACGCCTCCTGAAGCGTCTGCCAGAGAAATATCGCGCGCCGTTGGTGCTGCGATACTGGGAAGATTTGTCGTGCGCCGAGATCGCGGAGATCCTTGGCGTGCCCGAAGGAACGATCAAGACCCAGATTCACCGGGCGCGCAAGCAGCTCGGAAAAATGCTGGAAGGGGTGGAGGAAAGGCAGGATGCGCTGTCGAGAGTGTGAGTCGATCTTATGGATGTACCTCGATAATGAGCTACCAGAAGGGCAACGAGGTACGGTAGCTGCCCACCTCGAAAGCTGCCCACGTTGCGCTCAGGCGCTTGACCAGCTTCGTGCCTTCCCCCTACAGACCACGCACCTACAAATCGTCCCCCCGTCGCCGGACTTTACCGCGCGCCTGATGCAGCGGATCACTCCGCTCCCCGCGCCGCGCGAGCTCGCCGCACAGCAGCATCGCGTCACCGGTTGGCAGGGACCGCTCGGCATGGCGGTGGCCTTTTCCACTGCCGCCGCTGCGATCTTCCTCGGCTTACTCAGCACCGCAGCGCTGGCCCTCGCCAGCGGACAACGCTTGCCAGTGGAATCAGGGGGTTCCGCCAGCAGTATCGCCAATGCGATCGGCGCCGGGATGGTGATCGCCTTCTGGGAGCATCTGTCCTGGACGATCATCTTCGCCTTGGTCGGGATGCTCGCGGCATTGGCCGTCCTCTGGTTCCGCGTTGTCGCGCCGCGGCACTAACGCCACGGATGCGGTTTTTCACTCGCCATCAGCCTCCACCAAAGATTGAGGCACTCGCGCCCGCCGACGATCTCCCATTCATCCGCCTCGAAGCGGTCACCAGGGCGTATCAGACCGGGCGCGGAATCCTCACCGCGCTCACGCCCACGGACCTGGCGATCGAGGCGGGCGAGAGTGTCGCCATCGTCGGACCGTCTGGCAGCGGCAAATCGACGATCCTCAACGTTATCGCCGGGATCGATCGCCCCTCCGCGGGGCGGATCCTGGTCGGTGGTGTCGAGCTGACCACCCTCTCCGAGGAGCGACTGACCCGCTGGCGCGGCGAGCATGTCGGGATCGTCTTCCAATTCTTCCAACTGATGCCGACCCTTTCCGCCCTGGAAAATGTGCTGTTGGCGAGCGAGTTTCGCGGCAGCGTGATCGGTGGCGGGTGGCGACGACGACGCGCCCTCGAATTGCTGGAGGAAGTGGGGCTGGCGGATTTGGTGGACCACCTACCCGCCGAGCTTTCGGGCGGCGAACAGCAACGGGTCGCCCTCGCCCGCGCCCTCGTCAATAACCCACCGCTCCTGCTCGCCGATGAGCCGACCGGGAACCTCGACTCGAGTACCGGCGAGCGGATCATGGCCCTGCTGGCCGATTTCGCGGGCGGGGACCGTACCCTAATCTTCGTCACTCACGACCCGATCCTCGCCGCCCGCGCCCGCCGGATTATCCGTGTTCGCGATGGGGCGATCGCCAGCGACGAGCGCACCGAAAAACCAGCGCAGCCTGCGGGCGCGATGGTGGCGGCTCACAGCGATGATGCCACGCTCGCCGAACGTATCAGCGGGCATCGGTAGGCAACCGCCGCGCCAATTGCGTTATGGAACGTACTAATCGTGCGATCACTACCGGCGGGCAAGGCCGGGGCGCATCGTGTACGACAGTGGAAATACTGGCGCGTTAGCTCCATCATTAGCGTATTGAAGCGAGGATCGCAGCGCGGGTAGAGGGAACGGGTGATAACGAACGCCGCCGATCGCGATGAATGGGAGGGGCGTCCAGTTGTGCAGAACGAAGCGGAGATGGCACTCCTGCGCGAACGTGCGCTGGCGGCGGCGAGTACAGGGATCACGATCGCCGACGCGCGGCAGCCGGACATGCCGTTGATCTTCGTCAATCCGGCATTCGAGGAGATCACCGGTTACCCGGCGGCAGCCGTGCTCGGGAAGAACTGCCGCTTTCTCCAGGGTGCCGACACCGATCAGACGGCGCTCGCGCAGATCCGCGCCGCGCTTGCGACCGGGCAAGCTTGCCGCGTCACCCTGAAGAATTATCGCCGCGATGGTACGCCATTTTGGATCGATCTGGCCCTGGCCGCGGTGCGCGATGAGGCCGATACCCTCACACATTTCATCGGCATCCCGGCCGACATCACCACACGGGTACAACTCGCGCGCTCCCAGCGCCTCTTCGCCGATGCGGGGGCAACGCTCGCGGAATCGCTCGATTACGAGGAGACGCTGACCCGCGTCGCCTGGCTGGCCGTACCCCAAATCGCCGACTGGTGTTTCGTCGATGTTATCGGGGCGGGGGAACGTGGGTATCGCCTTGCCGTGGCGCATGCGGATCCCGCGCAGACGTCCCAGGCGGCGACGATACGGCACTTCACGGCGCAAGCCCCGGGGCAAGTAGTCGAGCCGCAGGCTCAACAGATCGCGGCCTTGCGCCCTCGACTACTTCCCAATGCTGATGCGTCACAACTGCGTGATCTTGCCGGGAATGATGACTACGTGCAGCTCCTCTTGGATCTGCATATCCACTCGCTGATCACCGTGCCGCTGTTGACGCGCGGGCGGGTGCTCGGCGCGCTCACCTTGATCACGACGGCCTACTCGGGGAGGCGCTTCAGCGAGGACGAGTTAGCCCTGGCCCAGGAACTTGCCCAGCGCTGCGCCCAGGCAATCGATAACGCGGAACTCTATCGGCAAAGCCAGGAAGCGGTTTCGGCACGCGATCGGTTCGTAGCGGTCGCCGCACACGAGATGCGTACGCCGGTAACCAGCGCGAAAGGCTACTTACAACTGCTGGAACGTCAGTTGCAGGGTGACGCGCTCGATCGTGACCGCCTGGAACTCTTCGCGGGGCGGATCGGGGCCGGGCTCGATCGTCTGGAAGCGCTCGTCAGCGATCTGCTGGATGTCACCCGGATCCAGCAGGGTCGCCTCGATCTCGATCCGGCCCCGTGCGATCTTGTCGACATCGGCAAAGTGGTCATCGAACGCGCGGAAGGACTGGAGCACCGCACGAAACGGACACATCGCCTCATCCTGGACGCGCCCGACCCGGTGATCGGCGAATGGGATTGTGCCCGCCTCGATCAAGTGGTGACGAATTTGGTCTCCAATGCGGTGAAGTATTCGCCAGACGGCGGCGAGGTCCGAGTACAGATCGACGCCCTCGCCGACGGGCAATCCCAGCTCGCCATCAGCGACCAGGGACTGGGGATCTCGCCGGAAGAGCAGCGCGAGTTGTTCAAGCCGTTTGCGCGTGGGGCGGCGGTGCAACGGCGGATCAGCGGCACCGAGCTAGGGCTCTATATCGTGCGTCAAATTATCGAGGCGCACGGGGGGACGATCACCGTCGCCAGCACACTCGGACAGGGCACGACCTTCACCGTGACCCTACCACCCACCGTCCCGCCAGAAGCTATCCGCACGATCGGGCGTTAGTCGCGCCCTACGGCAGCACCCGCGCCATGAAGAAGGCATCGACATAGTCGCCATCGCGGAAGGCGTAATCGCGCAAATGCCCCTCGCGCACGAAACCAAACTTCTCGTAGAGCCCGATCGCGGCGGCATTATCGGTATAGACGGTTAACTCGATCCGCCGCAGCGCGAGCCAGCGATCGGCCAGTTCCAGGATCGCGGCCAGCAACGCCGAGCCGACGCCGCGCCCCCCAAAATCATCATGGACCGCCATCCCGATACTGCCCACATAACGGCGGCGTGGACTCTGCTCGACATGCAATCCCAACTGCCCCACGACCCGCCCGTCGATCTCCGCGACGACGCTATGGGTGCCGGGAACGCGGACACCATACTGCTCGCGCCGCTCATCGAGCGAGCGCAGCGGGAGTTGGAGCGTGCCACGAACAACACCGGGGCAGTCCATCAACGTCGTAATCGCCTCCAGGTCGGTACTCTCGCGCGCCCGCACAGTGATCGTTGCCGTACGCCCAGCCATCGTTAAACCCGCCCGATCAACGTCTCACCGATCGTGGTAACGTAGCGGGCCACGCCCGCCTCATCCAGACTATAGTGGGGCTGCATGATTAAGCGATCGACGCCGAGCGTCGCGAAGCGCGCCGCCGTAACCGCATCGACCGGGCCACGCGGTGTAAGGCTGATCTCCAAGGGGCCGAGGGCGGGGGGACGCTCGTAGCGCGCACCCGCCTCGCGCAGTCCGGCGAGCGCGCGGTCAGTGCCGTCGGGATCGAGCGCGAAGCCGTACCAACCGTTGGCCGACTCGACCGCCCGGCGATACGCCCCCGCCGGATGACCGCCGACGACGATCGGCACCGCCCCAGGCTGTGGCTGCGCCTGCACGCTAGCAAAGCGAGCGAACCGTCCATCGTGCTCCGGGCGCGCCTCGGTCCAGATAGCGCGCATCGCCGCGAGGTAGTCATCGGTACGCGCGCCTTTGTCGGCGAAAGGGATCCCCAGCGCGCGGAACTCCGGCTCCAGATACCCCACACCGATCCCCAGGATGAGTCGGTCTTCGGACAGAGCAGCAAGGCTCGCGACTTCTTGGCGAGGACCAGCGGATTCCGTTGCGGCAGGATGATGATCCCGGTGCCGAGCAGGATCTCGCGCGTCTGCGCCGCCAGAAACGTGAAGGCGATGAGCGGATCGAGGATCCGGTCACCGGGGTCCATCGGCGACGGTGGGACGCGCGGATCGGGCAGGACCACATGCTCACCGGCCCAGAGGGAGTCGAACCCGGCGTCCTCCGCAAGCTGCGCGATCCGCGTCGCCGCAACGGGATAACTGCACGGCCCCGAGTTCATCGAGAAGAGGCCAAACTTCAATCCGGGCATCGGTGGGCACCTCATCGTCATAGGGGAGATTGGCGCATGAACGCATTCTGACAGGCGATGTCAGGCGGCAGACTAAGCGGCGGCACGTCGGCGGCGCAGCGCGAGGCCCCCAGCGACGATCACGCTGAAGCCGATGATCGGCAAGGCCACGCCAAGGAATGCCTGCGTATTGCCGCCGAACGGCGCGGCGAAGGAGTCGCCAACACCCGAGGTACCACCGGCGGCAGGCTTGTCGCCGCCGTAATTCAGGCTGGCTTTCCACTCCCGATCGAGCCCATCGGTATCGAAGCCGTACACGCGCTTAAGCCCTTCGTCATACGAAAGCTCATCTTTATAGGAGCGCAGCAGCTCACCGAGCTTGGCATCGCCATACGTGTTCAGGAGATAGGTGACCAAACTGACACTTTCGGCATAGGAGAGTCGCGCTTGATTCGGATCGAGCGGGAAGTTCGAATTGAGCGCCCGCGCGGGCAAGAGGGTGCCGGTGGAAACGGCGCGGTCGAGGAGCGGCTTCAGGCTCGTATCCGCCGTCTCCTGGTTATAGACGGCCAAGCCCTCATCGAGCCAGTGCGGCGGGCCGCTATAGGGGTTTTCGGTCGCCTGGTAGAGCAGGAGATGGCTGACCTCATGCGGCAAGATCCGTCGCGTCTCCGCCGCCGCGCCACCGCCCGGCTGAATACCGGTCACGATCAGGCCGAGATCGGGGTGCGCCTGCCCGCCGATCCACTCGGCGCTATTGGGCGGCAACGAGGTGGAAAAATCGCGATTGTTCCCGTAAACGACGATGTGGACCGGTTTTTCCCCGGTGACGCCAAAACGCTGGCCGAGCTTCGCGATCGTGCGCTGGGCCGTATCCAGCAGATCCTGCCCGAAATCGTCATTGCCGGAATAGTAATACACCGTCACCTGACCGGCCGTGGCCGTGCGCCAGGGAAAACGACCATCCTGGTACAGGAAGGTCTGGGGCGGGGTATCGGTGCGCCGACCGTCGGCGTCGGTCAACGACCAGTAGTATTCGATGTCCAGACCGGGCGGCAGATAGCGCGTGGTCATATCGACCGAGTGCGTGAGTTCGATCCGCCGCCCGCGCGTCACCTGGGCGATCGACAGATTGGAAACCTCCGAGGCGACCGGGCGGTAGAACAGGCGCGCGTCGGTGATCTCCGCACCATCGCTCTCCGCGGTCAGCGTGAAGGTGATCTTGTTGGGGAAGTCGGGCTTCGCCGATTGCGCCACGAGGCGCGGCGCGGCGACAGCGACGGCGCGGGCGGGACTGATGGGCGCGGCCTGGGCCGACCCCGACACGCGCAAGCCAGCCTCGCCGAAGCCGACCAGCAGGATCACGACGAGGAGGGTGCGCCGTGCCACCCGTTGAACCACGCCCCCTAACCGCCGCTGCATCCCGTACCTCAACTGATCTACGCGCTCGCGTTCGCCGGCTCGTTGGCCCCGATCTGGGTGCGTAGATATGCCTCGATGAAGGGGTCAATATCGCCATCGAGCACGGCCTGGATATTCCCGGTCTGCTCGTCGGTGCGGGCGTCTTTCACCATCGTATAGGGGTGCAAGACATAGGACCGGATCTGGCTGCCGAACTCGGCTGCCATCCGCTCGCCTTTCAACCGCGACCGTTCTTCTTCGCGCTCGCGCTCGCGCAATTCGAGCAGCTTGGCGCGCAGGATCTTCATCGCTGACTCGCGATTCTGCAACTGCGACCGCTCGTTCTGACAGGTGACGACGGTATTGGTCGGGATATGGGTGATGCGGATCGCCGACGAGGTCTTGTTGACGTGCTGACCACCCGCTCCGGAGGCGCGGTACGTGTCAACCCGCAAGTCTTCGTCGTTGATCTCCAGCTCGCCCGCTTCCTCGACCTGTGGCAGCGCCTCGACCTGGGCAAACGCCGTGTGACGACGATGCGCCTGATCGAACGGCGAAAGGCGCACGAGACGGTGGACCCCCTTCTCGCCCCGGATAAAGCCGTAGGCATCGGCCCCGCGAATCTCGATGCTCGCGCTCTTAATCCCGGCCTCTTCGCCCTCGGTATAGTCCAGCACCTCGGTCTTGAAGCCGCGCCGTTCCGCCCAGCGCAGATACATCCGCAGCAACATCTCGGCCCAGTCCTGGGCATCGACCCCGCCAGCCCCGGCGCTGAAGGTCATGATCACATCGTGGTCATCGTAGGGGCCGGAGAGCATCAGCCGCATCTCGAGCGCAGCGATCCGTTTGCTCAAATTCTCGACTTCGCCAGCGACCTCCGCGATGACACTCTCGTCATCTTCCTCAACCGCCATGCCCAACAATTCTTCGGTGTCGGCGATCCCCTGGCTGAACGAGCGCCACTCCTGCACTTGATCGCGCAGGCTGGTCAACTTCCGCATCGTCGCTTGTGCGGCGCGCGTATCATTCCAGAAGTCGGGGGCGGCACTCAGCGCTTCCAGTTCGGCGATTTGTGCTTCCTTGCCGGGCAAGTCAAAGACGCCTCCCGATTTGGTCGACGCGCGCGCCGAGGTCTTCAAGGGTCGCCCGTAGTTGCTCACTCATGATTGGATTCATCCTCCAACAGCGATGCCGACGCGATTACGCGGTTACCATAC